>DATCTV010000050.1 GCA_036567785.1 Desulfomonilia bacterium
CTTCAGGTGTTGCCAACTCCCATGACGTGACGGGCGGTGTGTACAAGGCCCGGGAACGTATTCACCGCAGTATCGCTGACCTGCGGTTACTAGCAACTCCATCTTCATGCAGGCGAGTTGCAGCCTGCAATCTGAACTGAGACCGACTTTTTAGGATTGGCTCCGCCTCGCGGCTTGGCTACCCATTGTATCGATCATTGTAGCGTGTGTGTAGCCCAGGATATATAGGCCATGCTGACTTGACGTCATCCCTACCTTCCTCCGGCTTTCTACCGGCGGTCTCGTGTGATACGTGTAACACACAACAAGGGTTGCGCTCGTTAGCGGACTTAACCGAACATCTCACGACACGAGCTGACGACAGCCATGCAACACCTGTAGAGGCTCCCCGAAGGGTCGGTCCGCTTTCGCTTCCCTACTACCTCTATGTCAAACCCAGGTAAGGTTCTTCGTGTAGCATCGAATTAAACCACACGCTCCGCTGCTTGTGCGGGGACCCGTCAATTCCTATGAGTTTTAACCTTGCGGCCGTAGTCCCCAGGCGGTAGACTTAACGCGTTAGCTACGACACCGATGGCGATTAAACCACCGACGCCAAGTCTACATCGTTTAGGGCTAGGACTACCGGGGTCTCTAATCCCGTTTGCTACCCTAGCTTTCGCGTCTGAGTGTCAGGAGTGGTCCAGGAGGCCGCCTTCGCCACTGGTGTTCCTCCGGATATCTGCGCATTCCACCGCTACACCCGGAATTCCACCTCCCTCTACCATCCTCAAGCTTGGCAGTTTAGAACGTCCTCTCCCAGTTGAGCCAGGAGCTTTCACGCCCTACTTACCAAACCACCTACACGCGCTTTACGCCCAGTAAATCCGGATAACGTTTGCCTCCTACGTGTTACCGCGGCTGCTGGCACGTAGTTAGCCGAGACTTATTCTGAGAGTACCGTCCTTCCTCATCCTCTCAAAAAGTGCTTTACGACCCGAAGGCCTTCTTCGCACACGCGGCGTTGCTAGTTCAGGCTTTCGCCCATTACTAATATTCCCTACTGCTGCCACCCGTAGGTGTATGGACCGTGTTTCAGTTCCATTGTGGGGGGCCACCCTCTCAGGTCCCCTACCCGTCATCGCCTTGGTAAGCCATTACCTTACCAACTAGCTGATGGGACGCGGGCCCCTCCCGAAGCGAATTACTCCTTTAATCCAAAAGCGTCTAATCTCTTGGATATTATGCAGTATTAGCAATCCTTTCGGACTGTTATCCCACACTTCGGGGCAGGTCACCCACGCGTTACTCACCCGTTCGCCACTAAGACAGTATTACTACAGTCTTCGTTCGACTTGCATGTATTAGGCACGCCGCCAACGTTCATCCTGAGCCAGGATCAAACTCTCCGCTAAAAATTTATCACCTTTCGGTGTTTCGTTTTTACGGATAGACAATTAACGAGGCTTGTTCTTACCTATATTTTTGTTGCTTATTTCCTATCACTTTTCAGTTGTTAAGGTTCTGACTTCATGAGAGCAGGATTCTACTGAATCTCTCCAATCCTGTCAATGCTCGCTTCCGTTTTTATAGACGAAATCGCCGGCTCTCAACTTGCTCGCCGGCTACGGGCACTGCTTTCCTGGGTTTGTCTCTCATCCCTTGTTCTTTTTTCAAAGATCAGCTCCCAAGTTGGCAATATCAAACTATCTCCCTTGGGACTTTATTTATAATCGAATTTATGTCGATTGTCAAGGGAAAAGTGTGCTTTGTAACAATTTTCCGAGATTCTTATTTTCAAGGTGCCGTGCTTCACGAACAAACCGCAATTATAGCCGCCTGCTCAATTATGTCAAGGGCAATTTCCGCCCAATGTAAGAGCAAAGTGATAATGTCCTAAAGTAGCAAAATAGAAAGGTCCTAATCCTAATTAGGAACTATGAAATCGTCGTTCGATTATTCCAAGTTTATTTACACAGGAACGATAAAATCATGACGAACAGCGAAATAGAGCCTTTCCCCCTATTACTCCCCTTCCCCAGCGGCTGGGCTGAGGCACAAAAAACCACTTGCCGCTGGGGAAGGGTCAGGGTTAGGGTTACCGTGAAACAATACAAACAAGAAGAAATAAGGTGGTTAGCCATAAGAAAAAACCCATACTGATGATTTTATCCACTCATTAGGACATTTCTATTTAGCTTTGACAAGCAAAATGAGCCGAATTTGATCAATTTTTCATGTTTCTCTGTCATTCTTTTAAATTCATAGAAATTCATTTGTTTCAAAATCCAGAAATTATCAAATTCACATAAAAAATTCAATCGATTTAAATAGCCTGCCGACTGCTTTTCAACAGTCGGCAGGTTTTCCTTTAATACTTTTACCTGATATTTCACCTATTTAATAATCGCTGGCAGGTAAATGC
>DATCTV010000051.1 GCA_036567785.1 Desulfomonilia bacterium
CCGGCTTCCTTTGCCGCCCTGGCAGCTTCCTCCCGCTGCGCCCTGGTCGAGAATCCCTCCGGCCGCTGCCAGTCTTCTTCAATCGCCTTCTTCAGCATCCCGCCTGGATTTCTTATCAGCTCTCCCTTAAAACGCTTGTATTCAATTATCTCTATCTTATCTTCAAGATAATGAGGGGCATATATCCTGGTGTATCGTTCGGCCAGCTCGCCGGATATGCCGTACTCTTTGAGGTATTGGGCGTTTGGAGCAACAACAGCATTATTGCTATCGGGTTCCGCCGGCTTCGGCACATCTTGGGGATCATCCGGCGTGCCGGATATAAAAAGATCTTTTTGTTGTTGTTGTCTTTTTATATATATCTTTTTAATGGGGTGATCCCGGATCACCTTTTCTTCTTCTAAAAGAGGATCGCAGATCGCCTTTTCGGTTTTTAAAAGAGGATCGTGGATCACCTTTTCTTCTTCTAAAAGAGGATCGTGGATCACCTTTTCGGTTTTGTTCTCTAAAAGAGGATCGTGGATCATCTTTTTCTGCTCTTCAGCCGCGTCACGTAGCTTTTTTATATAGGATTTAGAACTTAATCTTGGATATACTTTGTAGACGTCTTCTTCAGTGAGAGGTGTATTAAGGGGTTCGAGAATTTCAAATGCCGTGGCTTTTCCTCTGCCTGCGGTGGTGAGATATTTTATAAGTTTACAGGTTGCTAATCGCTCCAGGATACTCACCATATTCCGTTTATTTTTTATCCCGCTTGTTTCAGCTAGTCTTTCCAGCGCATAGAAAAACTTTTGTGATTCAAAGCGTTCTCTCAATTCGAGGAGTCTTTGGAATACTGCCCAGGCAACGGGTCCAAGTTCCCTTGGAAGTCCGCTGTATCGTATCCAAAGAGGATATCTTGCGAATATATAGTCTATTTCGCCTTTTTTTCCACGACTTTCACTCATAAGAATACCCCCATGAAAGCATAGGGAAAGTTGACTGCTCTCATGGGGGTATGTTATAATAGCTTTGCGAGAGTTATTATAAAGCCCCTATGGGTGCAGCCGACAGCCATTCTTGATTTCCGGAATGGCTTTTTGCTTTGCCCTATCTCTTAAGCTTTCTTTGTCCCTTTATCTAGAAGGGATAAAAGAGCCTGCCCCTTTATTCTCCTTAATTTTCCTAGTTTTACTGATTCAAGCTCGCCGCTTCTGACAAGCCTCCACATAGAAGCTTCGCTCATTTTTAAAAGCTCTGCTGCTTCTTTCACCGTATACACGGCATTTTGTTCGATCACCATTTGAGCTCCACACTGTTAGTATGTGTCATATATGTCCATATTTTATCAAAAATAGTCCCTGTTGTCAAAACTTCATTGCGCTGTTATTTTGTTCGAGCATTTCCCTCACCCAGACTGTCAAGTTGGAGATCGGCATGTGCCGCTTTCGTCTGCTCAAGTGCTCAAGCGAACTGGCAGGAAGAACACGTAACAAGGAGAACATGTAAAACTGCGGGAGTTAAGGCTAGTTACGCGTCTAGTCTTAACTCTTTTATTTATGCCAAAAGGAGGCGTAACACACAGTGAACACGAACGCGAACACCGCACCGGTAAAGAAAGAATGGTTAACAATTCAGGAAGTGAGTGATAGAACGGGAAGGAGTGCAGCATCCCTCAGGATGATGATCAAAAGGCGAACGGCGAAAGGCGAACAGCTACGCGTCAAAAAGGAGCCAGGCAAACGCGGTGACAATTGGCTTTTCCATTCATCTGAGATTGAACACATAACAGAACAGGCTACGGCTTCTGTTAAGGCTGAACATGCTACGCGTAACGGAGGCGAACAGGTGGACGTCGTGACCTTTGAAACCTATGACCTGCACCGCCGGGAATGGGAACAGAGGTGTTCGCAATTAGAACAGGGCCTGATGATGTATCGCTATAAATTCGAAGAGCTGGATCGCCAGGTAAAAATGTTGCCGGCTCCGTTTGAGAGCATCCCTTCCAAGTTGTCCGAGCTGGAGGCACAGGCGGCAGAACTGGCAGAAAATAAACAGTCGCTCTGCCGTTCACAGGAAACAATCAAGGCGCTGGAGGAGGCCCTGAACATGGAGAAGCAACGTTCCTGGTGGGATAGACTATGGAAAAAATAGTTTCCGAAGTTAAGAAATAGTAAGAGCTATAAGGAAAAGAAGATGATGTGGTGGAAAAAGCCTTTTGGCATTTTCCCGTCAGTATAAGAAGAACAGGAAGCAATAACATATGCTTGTATTTCTAGACGAATCAGGAGATACGGGATTAAAAATTGAAAAGGGCTCTTCTGCCATTTTCATTATTGTCCTCGTCATTTTTGAAGATGAGGAAGAGGCAGATTCTGCTGATAAAGCCATTCAGAAGCTAAGGCATTCTCTGGGCTTCAGTGATGCTCACGAATTTCATTTCACGAGCACGAAACCCGGCATAAAGAAAAAATTCTTTGAAACCATTGCACGCCATAATTTCACTTATCATGGAGTAGTTATTCAAAAAGATCTTCTTCCGGAGGATCTTTGTGAGCTTTCGGGAACAGTGCACAAACCCATGAGCGCAAAAAAGAAATTGGAGAAGATTGCTGCGTAAGCTATCTACGAATCAGGAGGAGAGTTGTTGGTTCTTGTGAGCGCTTTCGGATAATTCCACGGCATCCATGCTGATGGATCTTTACGTACCTCTTCAGAATGCCGTTGCAACTCGGTCATATAGTCGAAGGGATTCACTCCATTCAACTCACAGGTGTGGATGAGACTCATGTAGAGATCGCCCACCTGCGCCCCGTTCATTGTTCGATAGAAGAGCGCGTTTTTCCGATGCAGGACTGCCTTTTTGAGAGCCCGCTCGCAGATGTTATTGTCCAGCGGAGCACCGGCCTTGCGAAGAAACAGAGTAAGGGGAGACCAATGCTTCAGCATATACTTCATCGCCTGGCCCAGTCCTGAATTCGGCTCAGTCAGTTTTTCGTCAAACTGGGTCATTATCCACGCCTTCAGCTTTTCCATAGGAGGGGCGCTCTGTTGTTGATGAAGCGCCAGCCGTTCCTCCGAACTCAAGCCTCGCTCCCGAGTCTGCCTGTCGATTCCGTATACTTCACCCAGTGTCTCCAAAACAAAGCGGCATTCGGCAGGGAAGTTGTCTGCCACATCCACAAAGTGGCGCCGACCATGAGAGAGGCAGTTGGCAAGTATAACGGCAAACGAGTCGGCTCCATCCGATTTTGGCACGTTTCGCGATAGCGCATCACACATCAGCATAGGCGGGGCATTTGCCTCCTTCGAGCGATGCTCGAGTATATCCCGCAGATTCTCACCTGCGTGTTGAATGCCAGTGAAATACAGAGCGATCTCAGGACCGCCGCCGGCTGAAACCACGCCGCTTGTGAAAGTTCCTGTGCGTTTGTCATCTTCTGGACGTTCGAGGGTGAGCACCCTCATCCCGGTGTCATCATTATGAATTACCTGTGCCTGGGCTGCCTGCTCGATGAGAGCGCTGTGCACAGGTTTCATGAGTTCTGCTGCATCCCGCACCAGTTCCCATTGCGTGGACGCCGGTAGCGGAACTCCCAGATTCTTCTGAAGATCCTCAATCCGATTGAAAGGCATACCGCTGCCGTATTTCAACTGTGCTATCATGGCAGGGACAGTTTCATCATACTTATCAGGGCCTACACCTTCCGGCTCCGGTGCCGTAAAAATTTCGCCACAGAGATTGCAACGCATCCGCTCAATCTCATATAGCGTAGCCTGAATAGGTGGCTGTGACTTGAAGCGTAAGAGAGTCTTTTTTTCCTTCTGCGAGTATACCTTGCCCATCAGACACTTTGGGCATGCGCATCCCGCACTCAGACCAGTATATGCGACCTCCACCTTCTGAGCGCTCGTAAACGCCACCGCTCCATTTCGCCCGTGCCCTGGTGCTGGAGGTTTGGTCTCTTCTGGATGTGAAGACAAAAGAGACTCAATCACCTGCGATGTCTTTTCTGTGGTCCGTGGCCGAGGCGTCAATCGGTCGACCAGCACATGCAAAGCTGTCTTGATTTTGTTGGCATCCGTCTCGAGAATAGGCTTTTCAACTGCCGCATCCAGTATGCCGTCCAATTCCTGCAGGTCGATGTCAATCCTGCTCTTTCTTATGTTCGTGGATGTCTTGATTTTATTCACATAAGACTGCTTCTACACAAGGGCGACAGAATCATGCTCAACAAGTCATACTTTCAGAATATTTTTATGTGCCCCACATTTCTATGTTCGAACCGATTTCCATATGGGCGCTCCCTGCACCGTCGGATTGCCTGCTGCACACAGCACTTGTGCCTGATGGGCTTCGAGCATGTGAACAGGACCCTCAGCTTTGGGCCACCATTTGAACCTGCCCTGCGATAATCTCTTTTGCGCAAGCCAGAAACCCTGGCCATCATAAACGAGGAGCTTTATGACCGTCCCGCCTCGTGTCCGAAAAATGAATAGACTTCCGGAAAATGGATCATCGCTGAGTCTCTGCTGGCACAATCGAACGAGCGAGTCAATGCCTTTGCGGCCATCCACCGGCTCCACAGCTACCAAAATTCTCATCTGCGGCGTGATCTGTATCATTTCACTAACCAGCAAATTCACGAATTATGGAGGCCAACCCTGATGATGCCACATTCTTCATCTCGATCAGCATTCGTGCACCTCGGGTTGATATGACTTCCAAAGTGCACTCGGCAATCTGACCTGAAAGAGGTGACAAGATTTCTATGAATTGTGGCACATCGGGTGTCGCGGGCTCTGAAGTCCTGGCATCAGCCCGCTTTTTCAGGGCATTGTAATCAAGTCGCAGTGCACGCGCTGTTTTCCACAGGCCTTGCCTGGTAGCCAGATTCACTGCCTGGTCCCACAACTCAGGAGGAAGTGGTGTGTGAGGACGGTGAGCCTTCCTCCATACACTCAATTCTTCGAGCAGCTCATCGGTTGCTTCGATCAGTCTTCGGCTTTCTCTCATCGCTCCCAGGACCCTCCTTGTCATTCTGGGGAAATGATATCACATTCGCCTGCTTCAATCCAAGCAGGCTTGCCGAAAACTCAC
>DATCTV010000052.1 GCA_036567785.1 Desulfomonilia bacterium
CGCATCCTTCATCATGGTGCACATCTACCTCGGCACAATAGGGAACCCGGGAACGGTACAGGCAATGATCACGGGCTGGGTAACCAAGGCCTGGGCCAACACCCACTGCCCCCGCTGGCTTGAGGAATACGAAAAGAAATCTGAAGTCAAATAGACTTTATAAATCAACAAATAACAAAAGGCCGCCAAATGGCGGCCTGAAATTCCGTAAAGATACGGGGTTCAAACCCAAACATTTTACAAGGCCCTTCATTGTCCATCTTGTCTTATTGATTGGCAATGGCCGGTTTCCTCAAAATCTAATTGACTTGATGAAGATAATCATCAACTCCCGGTTGCTTATCTTCTCCCGATTGGTTACGAATATCTCAGATATGTCCTGACAGGAGATGATGTTTCAACCTGGGACAAGGCATTAAGGAAAAAAGGGGGGAAATGATTATGCAGATTCTGAAGACCATTGCTGAAATGAAGGATTATGTTTCAGGAATAAAGGCCTCAGGAGGTAAGATAGGCTTCGTGCCGACCATGGGTTATCTTCACAAAGGCCATCTCGATCTGATGGTCAAGGCCAGGGAATATACACCGCATGTTGTCGTCAGCATATTCGTCAACCCGACTCAGTTCGCGCCTAACGAAGACCTAGACAAATATCCGCGTGATTTCGAGCGCGACGAAGAGCTGTGCAGGGAGACGGGCGTGGAGTGCATTTTCTATCCAACCCCTGCCGTGATGTACCCCGATGGGTATTCGACCTACATTACAGTCGAAGGTCTGAGCAGCGGCCTGTGCGGTGTTTCCAGGCCCACGCATTTCAGGGGGGTCGCAACCGTCGTCGCCAAGCTTTTCAACATCGTGGAGCCCGACTTCTCGGTTTTCGGCGAAAAGGACTATCAGCAGCTGGCCGTTATAAAGCGCATGGTGAGAGACCTCAACATGAAGGTCGAGATTATAGGCTATCCAACGGTCAGGGAAAAGGACGGGCTAGCGATGAGTTCGCGGAATGCATACCTGAGCCCTGAAGAAAGGGACGTTGCACCTGTCCTGAACCGTTCTCTCAAGCATGCGCTCAGCCTTTTCAGGAATGGTGAAACCAGTGCAAAGAAGGTAAAAAAAGAGGTCTCGGAAATGTTAGAGGATGCGCCCGGCTGCATCATAGATTATGTGGAGATAGTAGACGGTATTTCGCTTGCCCCGGTTGAGAGGGTTACCGATGACGCGGTCATGGCCCTTGCCGTTAAGCTGGGGAAGACCAGACTGATCGATAATATCAGGTTTTCATCCTGACGGGTTTACAGTCCGCTCAGGAACCCCTTTATAATCTCGGTCAGATGTCCGGTGTCCGTCAGGAAGGCATCATGCCCGTGGTCGGTTTCGATCTCGGTATATGATACGCGGACATTGAGCGCTGTAAAGAACTTCACGATGTCGCGTCCCTGCGACGGCGGATAAAGCCAGTCCGAGGAGAAGGTAACGACAAGACCTTTTTTCGAGCCGAGATCGGCCACCCTTCCTCTTTCCCTGTTTTCTCCGCGTGTACGGTTCGGGCCTGAAAGCGATGTTATAAGGTCGAAGTTGTCTACCGCGTTCGTAATGTAGAGGTAGCTGTTCGCATCGAAGCGCTTGACGAATGATATGCCCTGATAATCAAGATAGTGCTCTATCTCGAATGACGGTTTAAATACGTTTTTTATGTTAGCGGTTTTTTTCGAGCGGCCGAACTTTTCCTGCATCATCCGCTCTGAGAGATATGTGATATGGCCGATCATTCTCGCTACAGAAAGCCCGGCCTCAGGTGACACCTCACCGTAATAGTTGCCTTCGTTCCAGCGGGGGTCGGACATGATCGCACGTCTGCCGACCTCGTTGAACGCTATCTGCTGCGCAGAGTGCTTGAGCGCGGTTGCGATTGCCATGAAGGAATCGGTCATGCCGGTATAATCACCGAAAAGCTGAAGGGCCTGCATGCCGCCCATGGAGCCTCCCACAACACTCACAAGATGCTTGATGCCCAGGCGGGAAAGCAGTTCCCTCTGCACCTCCGCCATATCGCGTATCGAGATCACGGGAAAGCTCAGCCCCCAGGCCCTTCCTGTTTCCGGGTTTATCGAAGAGGGTCCGGTCGTTCCCTTGCAGCCGCCTATAACATTGGAGCAAACGACGAAGTATTTGTCAGTGTCGAATGCCTTGCCCGGGCCGATCATCAGGTCCCACCAGCCGGGTTTTTTATCGCCTTCATGGAAAAATGCGGCATGGGCGTCTCCTGAGAGTGCATGCTCGATTAGAATTGCATTATCACCTGAAGGGTTCAATTTTCCGTAGGTTTCATATGCAATGTCGATTTCAGGCAGGATCGCCCCTGATTCAAGCGCAAAAGGCCTGTTCACCTTTATGATTTTTGTCTCCACAATCATGTTCGCCTCAGCTTATAAAGCCCGCCTTTTACGATGAGGTCGGGTACAGGCGGTTTTTTGGAGGCTACACGGCCCAGAGGCATAAAGTATCTTGCTTCTTCAATCATGATTCCCATTTCATTAAGCAGATTCTCGAATTCTGTAACCGTAAAGAACCTGATAACCGGACTGTCATGCCATGACCCTTCAGAACGTATGTCGGCACTGATCCAGCCCCTTGAAAGTACATGAAGCCTGTTTAAAATATAGCCGAAATTATGTACGGAAATGATTGCGTGAAGCCCGACCCTGAGCATCTCATCAATAACCCTGTGAGGTTTGTGGATTTCCTGCAGGGTTTCATTCAGTATCACGTATTCAAAACTCATGTCATCGAGGTTCGAAATACCCTCGTCTATGTCGGCCTGATAAACACAGATGCCCTTCTTGAGGCATTCGATTATCTTGTCCTCGGAGATTTCAACACCCACGGTATAGGCGTTTTTGGCTGCAGCCAGTTTTTTGAGAAGGCTTCCGTCCCCGCAGCCCAGATCAAGCACCCTTGCCCCGGGTTTGATCCATTGCTCGATGATCTTATGATTAAGCTCAGTCGTCATTTGCTGTAAAACAAAAAAAGACGGTAAATAACCGTCCTTTCTTTGTCATTGCCTCTTGCCTTTTTGATTTTATACTCTGCTCTTTTTTTATACATATCAGTGCAGGGTATTTTTTAAACAGGGCGTAAAAACAAAGCAGACCGAGGAGTGACGAGATGAGGAATGACAAAGGTATGCAAAGTTATGACGCCCTGTATGAACTAAACCGATTCCACCGCCTTAACTCCGGGCACATCCTGCTTAACTATCTTCTCAATCATGTTTTTGAGCGTGAGAGTTGCCATCGGGCATCCGCCGCATGCGCCCTGAAGCTTAACCTTTACGGTCCCGTCGTCGGTCACGTCGATAAGCTGTACGTCACCGCCGTCGCCTCTCAGATATGTCCTTGTCTTATCAAGCGCCTTTTCAACTTCTTCTTTTGTCACCATAATTTTTCCTCCCGTATTTTTCCTTGCTGTATTCAGATGCTTTTTGTCCGCTTATCAGCACCGGGGTTTGACGGTCAAGTGCTTAAATTCCGTCCCCGTCCGCGAAGCTGAATTCTCTCAATCCGTTCTGCATTATCCTGCTGCCCGGCGCTATACTGTGCGTGAGCCAGACATTACCGCCAATTTCAGAACCTTTTCCTATTGTGACTCTGCCAAGGATTGTAGCGCCCGCGTATATCACCACATCATCCTCTACGACAGGATGGCGCGGTATTCCCTTCATCGGATTCCCGTCGGCATCGAGAGGGAAGCTTTTTGCGCCGAGCGTCACGCCCTGATAGATACGGACATTCTTGCCTATCACCGTTGTCTCTCCCATGACAACGCCGGTGCCGTGGTCGATAAAGAAATATTCGCCGATCGTTGCCCCGGGGTGGATGTCTATGCCTGTCTCAGAATGGGCCATTTCAGTGATAATCCGCGGGATCAAAGGCACTTCAAGAAGATGGAGCTCATGTGCGATCCTGTAATTGGTGATGGCCTTGATGCTGGGATAACAGTAGATAGTTTCACCATGGCTCTTGGCGGCGGGGTCGCCGTCGTAGGCCGCGCATACGTCGGTGGACAGCAAAGCCCTTATATGAGGCAGCTTTTTAAGAAAGTCCGTTGTCAGGCGGCTCGCCCTCTCAAGACATTTGGTATCGCATACATCCCTGTCGAACTCGCAGGAGAAGCAGAATCCCCTCTTGATCTGTTCGAGAAGGTTCCTTGCCACAGTGTCGAGCGTCGAACCCACATAATACGACATGGTCTTTATGGAAAATTCCGACTTGCCGAAATAGCCAGGGAAAAGTATCGAGCGCATGTCTTCGACTATGCTGTGCAGGATTTCCACCGACGGCATGGGTATGTGATGCGAACTCCTGTGCGAGACTACTTCGTATGATTCGGGCGCGCTCAGTTCGCCTACGACCTGGGTAATAATTTCCTGGATGTCTGCTTTGATTTTTCTCATGGCGTTCTTTTATACCACAATTTACGGCTTAATCACTACCGGATTGCTAGTTATTTATCCAGTGCCTTTAAAGCGAGCGGTACCGTATCTTCAGGCGTGATTTTGTATGATGCACCCAAGATGACGCCTTTTTCGTCGATCATTACAACCGAGCGTATAATTCCTGAGACCTCTTTGCCGTACATCATCTTTTTGCCGAATGCACCGTATGCGCTTGCTACGGACTTGTCCGGGTCCGAGAGCAGGGTGAAATTGAGGCTATATTTTTCGTCGAACTTTTTAAGGGTTTCGGGTTTGTCCGGGCTTATCCCCACAGCTTCTATTCCTCTCTGTTTCAGCTCCTCAAGAGCGTCCCTGACCGAGACGGCCTGCCTTGTTCAGCCCGATGTGAGCGCCTTGCCGTAGAAATAGACGAGGACTTTTTTACCGGAGAAATCCTTGAGACTGACTGTTTTGCCGTTCTGATCTGTCAACTTGAACATAGGGGCCGCATCGCCTTTTTTCAGCATAATCAACCTCCTGAAGAGTTTATAATGTCTATTTCGTTATTTTGATGAAATAATATTAGCTGATTTTCTTGATTCACCGTTCACCATGAGGCATACTGCTTAACAGCAGCGTTTAATCACGCTCTTTTGAAATATATTGAGGGGGGTTATTTTATGAAGCGTTTCTTTTTATTGATGGTACCTCTGGTTTTTATCTCAGCTGCATGCGTTCCCGCGGACCTGCCTGATAAGGTTTATTTCAAGGGCAATGCCGAAAGCATGAACAGCAGGTACTATGCGGCTGTAAGAAACGGCAATATCTGGGTCAGGCCCAATGTCGAGAGGACCGGCGTAAAAGGAAAATGGCAGATGCTTGATAATCTGCCTGCGGGACTTGCCGGTCAGGTAACCGAAATCGCCATGGACGACGAACATATAGTCGCACTCAACAAAGAGCGCCAGATCTATACGATGTGGAACGCTCTCGATGAGGTTTCGAAATTCAGGTGGCAGAAGGCCTGGGGCATGCCCTTCTGGAACGGGCCGGGCATGAAGCTCAGGCGTGATCTTGTTAAGTGGGATTTCTCGGTGGTATCAATTCCCGAAGACGGCTACTGGACTGACCCGGCAGGAAACCTCAAAAAGGTGGGCGCGGCCAAGTGCTCGCACATCATCATGCTTAATGAGGGCGGGCAGGGCATAACGTTCAACGACCCGTGGCTGCCTCGCGACTACAGCTATGGGGTAGGGACACCATTCAAGGGCAGGTTCGTATCCGTGAACCTTAGTTCCAGCGGCTCGACCCATTTCATCATCAACAGATACGGCGATATGTTCACGCGGATGTTCGACTTCGACATCTCAGGGCTCGATCAGTTTTTTGTCTATTCCTACGAAGACCGCCGCGGCATTCCGGGCAATCCCGATTCCATATTCCAGGTCGTGCAGCTTCCGGCCGAAGATTGGCTCAAGCAGCCGAAAATCATAACAACAGGCAGGGCGTCGATTACGGACCGCATCAGCATACAGAAAATCGGAAAGAACTGCATACACAGGACACTTCGTGTCGAGGGCACGGATGAAAACGGAAATACCGGCTTTTATGAAAAGGACATAAGGGAGGCAGGAAGTGCATCCTGGAGGTTTCATAAGACCGGTGGAAAACTGAAGGGCAACATCCTGGAAAACAAACCCTATGACAGTTCAGCGGAAACGCTCGGGTCAGGCGATGATCTGGCTTACTCGATGAAGGCTGAAGGCTTTACTGCCATTATTCCTGATTTCAACTGCTACAATCCGCCTGCGACGCTTAATATAAAACTTTCAGAAGGAGGCAGTATAAGCCTGCCGCTTCACTACCGGGAAACCATAAGGCTCAGCCGGCGCGCAGCCGGCATCGACTACGAGCCGAGGCTTTTTCTGGGCGCGATAGAGGCGCCGCAGGCGTTCATAGATTCGCTTAAAAATGCGCCGGAAGAGGTAAAGGCCTTTGCTGGGAAATATCTCGAAACTGATGGCAGCCGTTTCACCGAGATACGCATTACGGCAACACTCGATTCACTTGAAATCAAAGGTTCCGGGATTGACTGGAGTTTTACTGGAAACGAAAGCGTTAATTGAGTGAGAGAAAAACAAACCAGGAATTTTATTGGTCATAAGGCTTCTGTCCTACCTTATGATTCACCCGGGCCTCAGTTTGACAGCCCGGGCGAAGGTCGTCATATTTCACCACAAATGTTGTTATTAAAAACCCTCCGGCGGATAACTGCCGCACCCGATTTTCCCGAGGTGCTCATATTCCCAGTCGTCCCATAGACCGGTGCCTGCGAAAAGGCTTACATACATGCGGCAGTGGTCCTTCTGCGTCGGGAATCCCGTCTCTGCCAGCAGGCGGTACTTAAGGGCCTGCATGGTTACGATGTTGCTCGACATGCCGATGCCTCCTCCGTCCGGAGTGTCGAACACGATGAACTTATCTGCCATTGGGGAATCCTGGTTCCACGGCTTCCACTCTAATCCGGTGCCGCTTGTGCCTTTTCCGGGTGATCCGTTCCGGGCGAATTCAACCCAATATGATGACATGCTGCCTGAGAGAGCTGTCCTGCCGGCTTCATTGGATTTGTTGTAGAGAAGGGACGTGAAAAGGGGCGAAATGAACTCACTGAAGTCGCTGAACACAAACGCGATCTCCATGCTGTGGCAGGCGCCAGCCAGGGAAGCAACGTCGATACCGAGGATTGAGGGCTCTTCGTCCCAGTCGAACCTGTAGGCCCAGACCTGTCCCGGCTGGGCAATGCTCAGGGCCGAGGCGATTTCGTCCACGCCGACCGCTTTCCACCTGTCGCTCATGTAGCTCGCAGTAAGATCGTACAGCCTCTGGTTCTTGACATGCAGGGGAAGGCCGAAGATGATGTCGACATAATCTGGGTTCATGATCATGAACAGCTTATACTCGTCACGGTTGCTGCCTATGATGACCGGGACGGGATTGTAGGTGGCTGTGTCCTTCAGGAGGTCCAGATAATTGCCCTGCGGCATGACGACACCGTCCTCAAAGACCTTGGGCATGGTTATCATGCCGCCGTAACCGGCCTTGTACTGGTTAAGGATGGCATAGTTGTTCCTGCCGCGCAGATATTTCTCGATGGCGTCGTCGCTCATGGCATCCTGGTATGCCTTTGCAGCGGTACGGTCAGGGGCTGTGCCGTCGGCTATGAGCAGCCTGTTTATGACTTCTCTTGAGCTGAAATCATCGCCCGGTACGACATCGTCACTGTAGTTCTCGGCCTGGGCCATAGTGCTCGAGCCGAGCCCGCCGCTTTCCACAACTGCCTTGTGGAACAGGCCTTTCGCCTGGGGCGAGAGCATCATGGTAAGGACATCCTGGCCGCCGGCGGATTCACCGAATATGGTGACGTTGCCCGGGTCGCCGCCGAAGTTCGATATGTTCTCGCCAATCCATGAAAGGGCACGGATGATGTCAAGGGTTCCATAGTTGCCCGACCGGTCGAGAGGGGTAGTGCCATCACCGCGAAGCGCCGGATGGGCGAACCAGCCGAACGGGCCCAGACGGTAGTTAATGCTGACTACTATCACCCCGTATTTTTCTGCGAGCATCTTCCCGTTGTACTGTCCGCCGTGCCCGATGGTATTGCCGCCGCCGTGTATCCACATCATGACCGGCAGGCGGTCAGAGCCTTCAGGCAGGTGGGAAGGGTCAAAGGCCGGGGCCCATATATTCATGAAAAGGCAGTCCTCGCATCCAATCGGTTTGTCGTACATCTCCCGGGGTACATCTGATATAAGGCCGGCAAACTGTGTGCATACGGACCCAAGCTGCAGGGCCAGCCATTTCCCGGTCCACCCCTCGGCAGGCTGTGGCGCTCGCCAGCGCAGTTCTCCGACAGGGGCTTTCGCATATGGTATACCCAGCCATGCATGGCATCCGTTATCCTCGGTAAAGCCTATCACCTCTCCGCTTGATGTCTGTCTAAGGCTTGCTGATGAGATGGAAAAATCAACACCTGTAACATCAGCAAAATCGTATTTCTTGGTCACTGCCTTTGTCACTTCCCTGGTCCAGCCGGCAACCGGCTTCAGGGTGACGGTGTACGCACCTGCCTTGACATTCGAGAACACAAACCGGCCGTCCTCACCGGTGAGGGCCTCCATATATGCATCACCCTGAAGGACGATGGGGATGCCCTTCAACCCTGCGCCGTCCATGGCAACCTTCCCTGAGACTCTGCAGCCGCAAAGGATGAGGGCTGCTGCAATTATGAGAAAAAAGGTATTTTTTAGCGTCATATCAACCTCCCTTGAATGAAAGAAATCGTTCAGAGCAGCCGGTATTTCCCCCGAACAGGGCTCATGGGACATTCATAACGAATCGATCATGATCCAATAAGAATTGCCCGCCGGAAAACAGTGAAGCCACAGCAAAACAAATCATTACGGGGAAAATGAAACATAATCCCCCCGCTCTTGTGATAGAGTATAATGATGAAATGCCCGTAGTCAACATAGCCTTGGGGGAAATGGGGGCAGAAGGGCAGTGACTTTATGGATATCACCGCTTAAGGAAGATATCCGCACCTTGCAAGTCTCAGGCTGATCAGCCCGATTTTCGTGAGCGAGCCTGCCACCAACTTCTGTGGACGCCCATGATAATAGGATTTACGCCATCATTCCTTTTTTGAGGGGACAGGAAAGCCGCGCTGTATGCTGGTCGGGGGATAGCGATGAAATGCGGGAAAGGTCTGTTAAGGATTGACTTTACTGAGGTTTGTCTTTAATTTATATATAATTTTGTGATTTTTTTCCAAGGGGGTTTACTGAAATGAGGAGATTTCTAATAGCAATTACCTTTATAGCTGCCGCTTCCGGAATAGCATTCGCATATTTTCCAACAACGGATATCATCCAGGATTTGATCGATGCAAACAAACTGGACGTACTCATCGGAAGCCAGTACTGGCTCAGAAGCGATTCTTATGGAAGTTCGCAGAAATACAGAAGCCATTATGTAAAAGATCCTGAAGGCAATGACATGTATGGCAAACCTGTCCCTGCGGGAGCGTCTGTCGATCTGGCCTGGACACTTGAAACGGGCGATCCCCGGGTTGTGATAGCAATTATTGATACGGGTACTCAGTGGCTGAAACCCGGACTTATGAACAAATATTATCTGAACAGGGCAGAACTGATGAAATATGCCCCGTACTATGTAAACGATGCACCGGTATTTGATTATAACAACGACGGCGTCTTCAATATTAAGGATTATAAAGACGCCCTGAAGGAAAAATATCCGGGCGGGGATAATGATATCGTGCTGGGAAGGCTTGAATCCAGTTATAATAATTGGGTCAAAGAGAACTTCAATCATTGGAGGAACAACTATATACGTGATTATGAGCTTAAAAACGGAAAGGGCTCATTCAAGGGAGATGTTCCTCCGGCTCCGCTTACCCCCCAGCATCTGATCATGGCCTTTTCTGACGGGATTGACGATGATCTGAACGGTTTTGTCGATGATATCTGCGGATGGGATTTCTTTGAAAATGACAATGATGCTGACGACACTTCGAGTTATACTGATACCGCCATGTATCACGGCACCGGTCAGAATTTCAGCGCGGGCGGCGAATTTTTTGATGACGCCGGCCTGATAGAAGAGCTCGGAAGCTGCCCGAACTGTATGATAATGCCCCTTAAGGCGTCGGATTCCTTTGTGCATGATACGAATTACTATGGCCTTGCGGCAATGTATGCAGCGATAAGCGGGGCGCATGTCATTGAAGGGGCGCTGGGCGGGCTGAATAATTCCGGCATATGCAAAGACGCACTCGAGTTTGCCTACAAGAAGGGGCTGGTGATTATGATGGCCTCATCGGACATCAACAGCGCAAACCACAACTGGCCGACCTATCTGAACGAACCCATGTATTGTTCCGGCGTAGTGCCTGATAATTATATCGAGGGCTCAGATCCGAAAAACGTAGGCACATGGTTCAGGAATTCGGGCCTCTGCCAGTTCGGCTCAAAGGCTCAGGTTTGCAATGAAGTCTCGACGGGCTCGCATTCAACCGGGCTGACTTCCGGCTACGCAGGACTGCTTATTTCACGCGCCCTGCACCTGATAGAAAATGAAAAAATGAACCGGAATTTCGCCTATCCTAACGGCATGCCCATCCATCCTGACCAGATAAAGCAGATACTGACATTATCCGCAGAAGACGTAGTTCCCGAAGACACTTATGGTCTGGGAACGCCTGACCCCTGCAAGGTCGGATGGGACCAGCATTTCGGCTATGGCAGGATGAACGTGTACTGGGCTCTCAAGATGCTCGATGACGGCAGGATTCCGGCCGTTGCACGAATAACCTCACCGCTTTGGAATCACTATGTAACAATGAGTGAAAAAGGGCTTGAACTCAGGGGAGACGTTCTCTTTGCAGGCACCGACGCCAGATCGTGGGTTGTTGAAGGCGCATGGGGCATTGAGCCCGAAGAGAATGAACTTAAGAAAAATGTTTTAAAAAGCGGCTCGCAGCAGGGTGAAAATATTGATTTTGGTGGACCGGTCGATATTGAAAAGATCAAATCGATGAGACCTAAAGGTCTTGACCCCGGCTGGTATTCCAAAGAGCCTGACACTGCATACCGTGGCGACGCAAAAATTCAGGCCAACAGGCATATGTTTACCGTCAGACTTAGAGTACTTGATTCAAAGGGTAGAAGAATTGCCGAAGACCGCAGGACATTTTTCTTATGCGAGGATAAAAACCTTCATGAAGGGTGGCCGAAATTTTTTGGTGTTGGCGGCGAGGCCTCCCCGAGGTTTGAAGACCTGGACGGCGACAACAAAAAAGAGGTTATCATTGCAACGTCAGACGGAAGGATTCTTGTTTACACCCATGACGGAAAACCTTTCAAATATCTTGGGAAAACCGTTGAATTTGAAGCGGATGAGCTCGAATTTGATGGCTTGAATCTGAAACCGGCAAAGGACAGAATGAGGACTGCGCTTGGCCGTTCCGTCAGCCTGAGGCCCTCATTTGTCACACCTGCTGTTGCCGATATAGATGGCGACGGTATTAAGGAGATTGTCGGAGCTGCAGGCGATAAAGTTTACTGCTTTTATCTGGATACGAACAAAGAACCGCTGAGGATGGACATCAGCGCCAATATCAGGAACGACCTTGCGCAGGGGAAAATCCATAACGCGGATCATGACAGAAACAACTTCGCCAACAGTAACAGCATACAGAACTCGATCGGAAGGGGAATTTTAGCCCCGCCGGTGCTGTTCGATATCAACAATGACGGATTCAAGGAAATCATCGTCGCAGGTCAGGATCAGAGGATATATGCCTGGGACAAGGACGGAAAGACGTGCCGCGGCTGGCCTGTATATGCAAGGCGATATGAAAAGATGGGCCAGAAGATCATCTATTCTCCATGCATAGCGGACCTTGACGGCGACAGGAAATATGAGGTCGTGGTGGCCACGAATGAGTGTGTTTCAGCCGATGGGAAAACTCCAGTTGAGATTAGCGAAGAGAACAAACAGCTGAAATTGAAACTCGGCAAAAAGTTTCTTGCCGCAAAAGAAGAGACGGGCTCCCAGTCAATCCTGCCGGGCGGTCTTATCGCTTCCGTTCTTGATACCGTGACCGGCCTGGCCGGAAAAGACTGCCTGATCTATGCGATAAAGGGAGAAGGAAACGGTTATGTAAGCGACGGGGGCAGGGACTATGCTTTCAGCCAGCGTTCTTTTGTAAATGGTTGGCCCGTTGCTTTGAAGGCGCTGCTACCCGATATCCTGCCACATCTGGGGCCTTCCACGAAACCCGCCGCCTTCGATTTTGACAATGACGGAGCCGACGAAATAGTCGCCAGCGCAACTTCTGCGCAAACCGCTGTCATTGACGGAGACGGGACATTGCTTAAGAAGATGAAGCAATCTCCCATGGGTGGCAAGGCAAAGTCTTATTTAAGCGATACATCCATGTCTTTGAACCTTTATGACAGCGTCGCCCTGGGAAATCTTGATAGTGACGACAGCATAGAGATCGCTCAGGGCGGACTGACTCTCTTCGGTGCGCTGAACCTTTTCATATCAGGACAGAACTTCCCGTTCGATCATGTCATGCAGGTATGGGATTCCAGAACAGGCGGTTTTGAAGACGCATTCCCGAGGCCGGTCGATGACTTTATCCTTTATTCAGAGCCGGCCATTGCAGATGTCGACGGTGATGGGATCAATGAAGTCATAGGCGGCAACGGGCTCTATCTTGTCCATGCAATAGGAACTGACGGTCTTGACAGGGGGATATTTCCGAAGCTTTCAGCAGGATGGATAATGACAACGCCTGCGGTGGCCGACATTGACGGAGACGGCAAAAACGAGGTTGCGGTAATAACAAGGGAAGGCGGTGTGTTCATATGGGACACGGATGGCAAGTACACTGCAGACAGCAGGGGCAAACAGCAAACATGGCAGACTTTCGGGCATGACAACTGCAATACGTCGAATCTGGGATATGACGCAACCGCTCCCGGAACAGTTTTGTCTTATACATGGGAGGACGGGGACTTTGTGTTCGACTGCCCCGGAGATGACGGTTTCAATGGAAAGGCCGTAAAAATAAGCATTTATGGATATTCTGAGCCGATCAATCAAGGAAATTTTGCAAAAGCAAGTCTGATAAAGAATATAACACCAATTACCGGCGGCAAGACATTATACATAAAATTGCCTGATGAATATGAATGTTATGCAGTTGTTGCTACCGATGAGGCCGGGAATTCATCACAACTGCCTTTGACCGGCGGAATAGGCCACAATGGCAAGCCTGTCTCAGGAGAAGACTCTTCCGGCGAATCTGATAGTGGCGGAGGCTCCGGAATGTGTTTCATTTCATCGGCTTTGAGCAGGTGATTTTTTAAGCATTTGAACATCAGGGGCTGGGTTGCCGTTAACACAACTGGCACCTGCCCCTGAACCAAGGGGATTGCACGCATCCCCTCTCGATTCTCTTCATAATATACAACTCAAATTGTTTTTCTTTTAATCTGTCTGTCTTAAAGCCCTCTTTTTTTCTGTCGAAGCCCCCTTTATTATGTCATTAAGAAGATATTATTAAAAACAGTTGAGGGGAGAGTTTATGGCAAACAAAGATGTGAACGGTAAACTGAAGCTCAGCACCAAACTCGGCTATGGTATGGGCGACATATTCGGCGGAGGGTCCATAACCGTTGTAACCATGTACTACATGATATTTCTCACCGATGTGGCAGGCATCAGCCCGTATCTGATCGCGATAATTTTCCCCGTGAACAAGATATGGAGCGCCATAGCGGACCCCCTCATAGGCATCATATCCGACCGTACGCGCACACGCATGGGCAGACGCAGACCCTATTTTCTTGCCGGTATTTTCATGATCCTTATATCGTTCTTCATCATGTGGTTCCCTGTCAGGTTGGAGGACGAAACGCTGAAGTTCTTCTACTACCTTTTCACTTTCCTTGTGTATTCGACGACATTTTCCCTTGTCTGGGTACCTTATACGGCGCTTGCCAGCGAAATGACAGAGGACTACGACGAGCGCACCAAGCTTGCTACATACCGCATGGTCTTTTCAGGCCTGGCGAGCATTGTCTGCGCAACTCTGCCCATGGTCATCGTCAAGCAGTTCGGTGATATAAGGATAGGCTACATGGTCATGTCAGTTACATTCGCATTGTTTTTCGCACTGCCATATATAATGACTATAAAGACGACTTTTGAAAGAGAGGATTTCCATAAGGACATATCTCATATAAAATTCGGTGAATTCGTCAAAGCAAACTTTCTGGCACCTTTCAGTCTCAAACCGTTCAGGCTTGTTGCGCTCATGTACCTCACCGCCTTTGTAGCAACCGACATCATCATGGTGCTCCTTGCCTATTTCATGACCTATTACATGAGGAATAAAGGCCTTATGGAACTGCTTACAGCAGTTGTCTTCGGCCTGATGCCGTTCGTCATCCCCCTTGTAGAGATGCTTGCGCTTAAAATCGGCAAACGTGGAACGTTCATCGTAGCCGCATGTCTGTGGATACTTTCCTTCCTTTATACATTCACGATACATCCGGGTTCATCTACACCAATGCTCGTTATATTCGGTGTAATGTTCAGTATAGCGACCGCCGGCATTCATGTGATGGTGTTTGCAATCTTCCCCGACATACCGGATGTTGATGAACTTATATCAGGCCAGAGAAGGGAAGGCGTCTTCTCGGGCCTGTTTTCATTTCTGAGAAAGGTGGGCTCTGGAGTCGCATTGTCGATTGTTCCTTTGTGCATAGGCCTTGCCGGTTATGTCAAACCCGTACAGACTGTGGTGAACGGCCAGACAAAGCTGATAGAGCAGGCCCAGTCCGAAACCGTGATAACGACAATAAGATATCTCTTCGGCCTTGTTCCGATAGCTCTGGCCTGTATAGCGCTTCTTATCTGCATCCTTTATCCGGTGACAAGAGAGGCGCATGCAAGACTGCGCACCTATCTCGATAAAAAGCGTGCAGGCGAAACCGGCCCGGAAATGGATGTCGAAGCCCAGTGGCTCAAGGCCAAGCTGCTTTAGCCTGAAGGTCCCTAACGCATGAAGCGGCTGCTTTTCTTTGTTGCCGGACTGATTGCGGCGGCGCTGGCCGGCGGTTTTTATTTCCTTTTCAGGGTCTTTCCGAGATTTGATACGAAGGCCTTCCCGACTGGCGCAGGTGCACAAGGAGAGGACTGGAAGATAAGCACATGCGGTGATGTCCCTTTTCTTATCAAGAACGGCCTTCCTTTTCCTTCAGGATTCGATTCATCAAACAGGCCCGTGCAGATGCTGAACGGGTCCTGGCACATGCGGCTCGACCCTGAGGATGCTGGCGAAGGACTTCACTGGGAACGGCTTGAAAAGGCCGGAAAAGGTTGGAAGCGCATAAACACCCCGTCGACATTCAACGCGGCCCTGAGCAAAATCCCGGACTATCAGGGGCCTGCGTGGTTCTTTCTCAAGTTTGTCCCTTCTTTCGAGGCCGATGACAAACACTGGCAGAGAATATGCCTGGAAGGCGTTCTGATAAGGAGCAGGGTCTGGCTGAACGGCGAATTGATTTCCAGACATGAAGGCGGGTGGACTCCGCAATATGCGGACATCTCCGCCTGTGTGAGGCCTGGCGTCCAAAACACGCTTGTCATAAGGGCTGATAACAGGCTTACCGGTGTGTCGCTGCCGCCGAAACTTCTTAAAAATCATATGCCGGGCTGGCATCCATACGGCGGTGTATACAGGGATGTGTATATCGAGAAGCTTCCCAAAGACTATATCTTCAAGGCGGATTACGCATGTCTTTTCTATCAGAACCGGGCCCTGCTGAAGATGAATGTGCTCACTCAAAGACCTGAAAAACCGTATGCCAGAAAAACTTCGAGGGAAAAAGGCCTCTCGTGCACAGTATCCTGCGGAAGCCGGAAGATAAAGGTTAAGGCTTCACCAAAAGCCTCTCAAGGCCCTGTTGTGAAGTATTCCTTTGATATCGAAATCGAAAATCCCAGACTCTATTCTCCCGATTCACCCGAACTTTATGATGTGACTCTAACCTACGGCAATGACAGGGTTTCATTCAAGGCGGGCCTTAGGACGATAGAGGTTAAGGGAGAAGAAATATTGCTCAACGGAAGGAAAACATTCTTAAAGGGCATAAGCAAGCATGAAGACCATCCGTCGCTCGGGGCAAGCCAGACGCCGGAGCTGATCGAAAACGACCTCAACCTGATAAAAAATATGGGCGCAAATTATATAAGGCTCGCACACTATCCGCATCATAGAGGTGAGCTTATCAAGGCCCGCGACATGGGGCTGATGCTTGCCGAAGAGATACCGCTATATCAGGCAGGCACAGGTTTTACTGCATGGTACGGGGAAAAGAGGCCGCTTTTTGAATTTCCATTGCGGACATTCGGCAACAGGCAGCTTCAGAACAGTGATCTTTTGCTGAACGCCCAGCGTCAGCTCACCGAGATGATAGAACGCGACCGACTCAACCCGGCAATCATCATGTGGGGTGTTGCAAACGAAACCTATACGCTGGATAAGGCATCAGCGGCTGTCCACGGCTGGCTGGCGGATACGGCCAGGATGCTCGATCCCACACGTCCCGTCACAATGGCCGAGTTTACTTACGGCATGCCGGTCCTTGACGACAGGAGACAGACCGGCAGGTATATGGACGTTATTTCCATCAACATATATTCAGGATGGTATTTCGGAAACATGGAGGATGTTTCGCAGAAGATTGAAAAGGTGCACGGGCGCTTTCCCGGCAAGCCCGTTATCATTTCGGAGTGCGGGGCGGAGGCTGCGCCGGGCCGCAGGGATGAGGACGGCCTTTGGGTTGCCGAAAGGGTACCGCCCGGAAAGACATATTCCGAGGACTATCAGGAGAGGCTGCTTGAACACTACGTAACTTATGCGATGAAAACGGGATTTGTTTCAGGCATATCGCCCTGGGTGTTCGCCGACTTCTTCTGCCCGGAGTTTCCCGGCAATCCCGTGCCGTACTACAACTCGAAAGGTGTGGTGTCCAAAGACCGGGCACCGAAAAAATCCTATCATATGCTGAAGAGACTTTATCATGAAGACGTTTGACTTCACGCGGTTCGAAGAAGAGATCTATCCCGAATGGGAAGCCCGGTTCAGGATTGGCGGCGGAACCGGGGAATTCAGCTATGTTCCGAAAGGCAAACCCTGTCCTTACGGTACGCTGGATATAATCTTCTGCCGTGCGATAATGAACAGGCTCATGCTCACGGAAAAGGAAAAGGACGAATGGGCCTCATATATAAATACATTTCAGCGGAAAGAGTCCGGCTGGTACAAAAAGACCTACACTATCAATCACTTCAAAGAGCACACAACGGCATACGCGGTTTCCGGACTTCACCTGATCGACAGAAAACCCGCATGCAATTTTATCTGGCAGGAGCGCCTTCTTTCATCTGAAAAAGAGATGGAGCGCTGGATAAATAAAATTCCCTGGTCATTAAGCTGGCCAGCCTCGCACATTGTTTCAGGGGTTCCGGCTATCATGGCTATGCTTGGTACCGGGACGGATGAGTTCTTTAACTGGTACTTCGCATGGCTCGATAAAGAAGCGAATCCGGTAACCGGCTACTGGTCGAGGGGGCTTGGGCACAGGCTGGGCCTCATAAAGAAGGTATCCAAACACGAAATGGGAGGGGCGTTTCACATGTATTACGTCTATGAATTCAGGAACAGGAAATGGCCCTACCCCGAAAAGATTGTCGATATAACGCTCAGTCTTCAGCATGAAAACGGCCTTTGGGATAAAGACATTACCTACTGCATAGACCTTGACGGCGTATATTCTATTCTCCGTTCCAGCAGAAATGCTGGCGGCTACCGGGCGGACGACGTGAAAGCGGCCTGTGTTCGCTATCTTGAGAGGGCGGAGAAGATATTGAACGACAGGGAGTTTATAATTTCCCGCTATACGAACACACATATGCTCCCGGGCGCTCTGTGCGCGGTTGCGGAATGCGCAAAATTCTATACCGAGCTTGTCAGAACATCCCGCCCATGGTTCGAGACACTGGATAAGGCATGCTTTATCTGAAAAGGAAAAAGGATATTGCCATGAAAAAATTCATACATGAAGAGTTTCTGCTTGAGACGAAAGAGGCATCGATACTTTACCATGACTATGCCGAGGACATGCCCATAATAGATTTTCACAACCATCTGCCGCCTCGTGAGATTGCCGATGACGCCGTGTTCGAAAATATAACGAAGGTCTGGCTGGGCGGCGATCATTACAAGTGGCGGGCGATGCGTACCCTGGGTATTGACGAGAGGTTAATTACAGGAGATTCACCTGATTGGAATAAATTTGCCGCGTGGGCCGGGGCCGTGCCGTATTGCCTGAGGAACCCCCTCTATCACTGGACTCACCTGGAGCTTGCCCGCTATTTTGATATATATGACAATCTTGATCCTGATACCGCCCCTGCTATTTACAGCCGCTGCAACGAGATGCTGAAGACCCCGGAAATGAGCGCGGTCAGTCTCCTCAAACGCATGAATGTGGAATCGCTCTGCACCACGGATGACCCTGTGGATTCACTCGAACACCATATTGCATATAAAAAAAGCGGCCTGGCGCCTGCGCTCCATCCTGCATGGCGGCCTGACAGGGCAATGAAGATAGAAAATGCCGAGGCGTTCAATGACTGGGTTGACAGGCTTGAGGCTGCTTCCGGCACAGGCATTTCCGACTTCAGCGATTTTATCGATGCAATCGATAAAAGGCATGCCTTTTTCCATGAGCAGGGATGCAGGCTTGCCGACCACGGGGTGGAAACCTTTTATCCGTCCCAGATACATGAAAACGAAATAGCCAGGATATTCGACGATGTCAGGAGCGGCATACTGATGAGCCCTGAGGAAGTCATGAAATTCAAAGGCTACATGCTTTACCGTCTTAGCCTGATGAACCATGAAAGGGGCTGGGTGCAGCAGTATCATTTCGGGGTGCTCAGAAACTTGAACACCCGCATGTTCGAAGGACTCGGGCCCGATACGGGTTATGACGGCATGGGTGATTTTCCGCATGCTGAGAATCTAGCCGCCCTGCTTGACAGGCTCGATTCCGAAGATGGTCTGGCCAGGACAGTTTTTTTCCCGATAAATCCGGCAGACAATGCAATTACTGCAACGATAATCGGCAGCTTCCAGGAAGGACCGGCCAGGGGCAAGCTCCAGCTGGGGAGTGCATGGTGGTTCCTTGACCAGAAAAACGGGATGGAAGAGCAGATGAACACCCTCTCAATGATGGGAGTGCTCTCAACGTTCATAGGCATGACCACGGATTCGCGAAGTTTTCTTTCGTTTCCGAGGCATGAATATTTCCGCCGCATCCTGTGCAACCTTATGGGAAATGACATGGCCAGAGGCCTAACCCCATCCGACTATGAACTTGCGGGCGGCATAATCAGGGATATCTGCTACGGCAATGCAAAAAAGTATTTCGGGTTTGAGTGAGAAAGAGGAACAAGGTCCTGATCCGGTTGACCGCAATAATCTTGAATGCTGTCCGGAAAAGGGATAAGCATTAAACGCATGCAGAAAACCCTGCACAACATTCTCATTATCGATGATGAACAGAACATCCGGAAGACCTTGGGATTGTTCCTTGAAAGCGAAGGGTACAAAGTCCGTCCGGCAGGCGGTTTCAGGGAAGCGCTTGAAGAATGCAGGAAAAATGTCTTTGATCTGGCGTTTGTCGATTTGAGGCTGGGTGCGGATTCGGGGCTTGACCTCATACCAGAACTGCTTGCCGCATCCCCCTGGCTAAAAATAGTGGTGATTACGGCATATGCATCCATAGATACCGCGGTTGAAGCCATAAAGCGCGGGGCCACCGACTATATTCCGAAACCCTTTACCCCTGCGCAGGTCAAACTTACGGTAGATAAAATCGCTAACCTGAGGACCCTCGAGCAGAATATCGAAAGCCTCAAGAGGGATATAGGCAGGATGGCCCCTGAGTTCGAGCTGTCTTCAAGAAATCCGCAGATGCAAAAAGTAATAGAGATAGTGAAACAGGTTGCGCCGAGCGATTCGACAGTACTCATTACCGGGGAAAACGGAACAGGAAAGAGCCTTATTGCCAGGGCGATACATTCCCTGAGTTCAAGAGCTGCCAGGCCTTTTGCCGAGATTTCCTGTCCGGCACTCTCTCAGGAGCTTCTGGAAAGCGAACTTTTCGGTCATGTGAAAGGCGCATTTACAGGCGCAGTCAAGGATAATCCGGGAAGAATTGCATCCTGTGAGGGAGGTACCCTTTTCCTTGATGAGGTAGGCGACCTTCCCATTCTTATTCAGCCCAAGCTTCTCAGGTTCATCCAGGAAAAATCCTATGAAAGGCTCGGGGAAAGTATAACCAGAAAGGCCGATATCAGGCTTATCGCGGCCACAAACACCGACCTTGAGCTTGCGGTTAAGGAGAAAAGGTTCAGAGAAGACCTGTTCTACAGGATAAACGTGATTTCGATAGAGATGCCGCCTTTGAGAAAACGCGCTGAAGACATCATTCCTCTGGCCGAAAAGCTGCTTTCATTCTTTGCAGCAGGCAATCATCATCCAGGACAGCATTTCTCCGCTGACGCCCTGACCGCTCTTAAAGACTATTCCTGGCCCGGCAATATCAGGGAATTGAGAAACGCCGTTGAAAGGGCGTCAATCCTGTGCAGGAAGGATGTCGTAGGAATCGATTGCCTGCCGGAAAAGATAACCGGAGTGAAACAGGCCGTTCAGCCGGGTCAGAAAATTTCACTGGAAAAGATGGAGGAAATGCACATAAGGGGCGTCCTTCAATCGGCGAAATCCCTTCAGGAGGCATCGGACATCCTGGGCGTCGATAAGGCCACACTCTGGCGAAAACGCAAAAAGTACAACATCTGAAAAACCTTGCATTATGCAATGCCTGATCCGGGCTGACCTTGCCGATTGCAATGTTTTAAACCTCATATAAAATCCAACTATTCGTTTTGACGAATATTTTATGGCAGGCATGATGCTTGCTCTTTAACCCTTTGAAGGAGACGATCGTTATGCTCGGACTAAGACAGAAAATGCTTATCGGGTTTATGGGATTATTCCTGATCTCCGCAATAATAGGCGCCATCAGCATAATTCAGATTACCGATCTCGGGGGTGCGATAGGCTCGATAATGAAGGAGAACTACAGGAGCGTCCGGGCATGTCAGGAAATGAAGGAGTCCATAGAAAGGATGGACGACGGTATTGTCCTTATTATCCTGGGCGATAAAGCGAGCGGCAGAAAGCTTATAGCTGAAAATCGCGAGGCATTCACAAAGGCACTCGATATAGAGCTCGGCAACATAACGCTTCAAGGAGAACATGAGTCGGCACTTGGCATTCAGCACCTGTTCGAAAGGTATGCAAAGATGCTTGGCCGACTTACAGACGGGGGAGCCGGAAAGGATGAAATGATAAAAGCCTATTTGGATGATCTGCTGCCGCTGGCCTCGGCCATCAGGGGTACGGCCGACAGTGTTCTAACGATGAATCAGCGTAACATGTATGATTCCGGGAAAAACGCCAGGCGTAAGGCCGCACATTCGCGGAGCATGATGATAGGTTTTCTTTTCGCCGGTGCAGGTCTGACATGCGTATATATTCTTCTCATCAGGCGCTGGATACTCAAACCCGTTACAGTGCTGAGTGAATCAGTCAATGAAATCAGAAAAGGCAATCTCGACCTTGTAATAAAATCCACTGCAAAAGATGAAATTGGGCAGCTGTCCGAAGCATTCAACGAGATGACGGAGAGCCTCAGAGATTTCAGGCGGAGCGACGAGGCGAAAATGATCAGACTTAAGCAATCAGTTCAGCAGACATTTGAAAGCCTGCCGTTCATAGTTGCCCTGCTCGATGGCGGCGGGACCGTAGAAATGTCCACAAAACCTGCAAGGGAAATCTTCGGCCTTACAAAAGGTGTCAATATTAATAAACTTGATCTCGAATGGATGAAGGAAATCATCAAGTCCGCGCCCGATGGAAACGGAAAAAAGGTTTTTTCGAAAGGCATTAATGTCATTCAGCATTTTGACAAGGCTCGGGAATATTATTTCCAGCCCATGGCCGTTCCCGTACTGGACAATTTCAAACAGCCCGCAGGGACAATACTCATTGTAAACGACGTGACGGGACGCATAGAGCATGATGAAATGAAGACCGGCCTTATTTCCGCTGTCTCGCATCAATTGAAGACGCCGTTGACTTCACTCAGGATGGCCCTTTACATCCTCCTTGATGAGAAGACGGGCGCGGTTTCACCAAAACAGGCCGATCTCCTGCTTACTGCAAGGGATGAAAGCGACAGGCTGAATGACATCATCGAAAACCTTCTGAACATCAGCAGCCTTGAATCTGGAAAGACCGCTCTTAAAATCGAGCGCGTGAGTTCGGGTAACCTTATCCTGGATGCAGCCAAGAGATTCAGAAGTGCGGCCAGGGACAAGGGCATCGATCTGGTCACCGACATACCGGCCGATCTTCCCGATGTGCTGGCCGATGCGGCCCAGATAGACCATGTCTATGCAAACCTGATTTCTAATGCGCTCAAATACACGCCATCTGGAGGAAACATAACGCTTCATGCCGAAGAGCTTTTTGAACATGTCTGGTTTACCGTATCCGATAGCGGCATAGGTATACCGGAAAAATATGCCGGCAAAGTATTCGAAAGATTTTTCCGGGTGCCTGAGGGACAGCCGCAGCCGGGAACAGGCCTCGGGCTGGCTATTGTCAAGGAGATAGTCGAGGCCCATGGCGGAGAGGTCCGCCTTGAAAGCATAGAAGGCAAGGGCTGCGTCTTCTCGTTTTCGCTGCCGATCATCAGGAAGGCGCCTTCGGCAGAAGAGGTGTGAGAATGTACGAGATAATTGTTCTGATAATAGCGATAGCGCTTATGGCCTACCTTTTCATTTCAGTCATAATGCCTGAGCGGTTCTGACCGGAGGAGAAGAGGCGTGTTCAAAGACTTTTACGGATGGATTCAACTTGGAATATTCATCATTCTGCTGATCTGTCTGACCAAACCCTTTGGCATTTATCTGATGAAGGTTCTCGATCCTTCAGGCAGGACATTACTTGACCCCATTTTAAAGCCAGTAGAGAAATTCATATATAAGACAACAGGAATAAATCCTGAAAAAACTCAAACATGGAAGGCATATCTTTTTTCTCTGCTGCTGTTCAGTTTAATCGGGTTCACGATGACATTTGTAATTCTGATTTTTCAGCGCTTCCTTCCACTCAACCCGCAAAAGCTTCCAGGGCTCAGCTGGCATCTGGCATTCAATACGGCGGCGAGTTTCACCACGAATACCAACTGGCAGAGCTATGCGGGTGAGAAGACGATGTCATATTTTTCACAGATGGTGGCGCTCACCTTCCATAACTTTGCCTCAGCCGCTTCCGGAATCGCAGCAGCGGCAGCCCTTGTCAGGGGGGTTGCATCAAACGCTTCGAAAACCATCGGAAATTTCTGGTCTGATATCGTAAGGCTTAATCTTTATCTGCTGATACCAGCCTCTATAATTTTCGCCGTTTTTCTTGTCTCGGAGGGAGTAGTTGACAACTTCAGGGCATATGATTCTGTTTCTGCCTTTAATAATGCCTCAGTTCCAGCCCAGATAATAGCACAGGGGCCTGTGGCCTCGCAGGAGGCAGTAAAAATGCTCGGCACGAACGGTGGCGGGTTTATGGGTGCCAATTCAGCGCATCCATTCGAGAACCCGACACCTCTTACCAACTTTGTCCAGATGCTTTCTATTTTCCTGATCCCTGCCGGGCTGACCTGGTATTACGGCAGAATGACGGGAAACCAGCGCCACGGATGGACGATATTTTATGTCATGCTTGCACTCTTCCTTGCGTTCATGCTCGTCTGCTGGCATGAGGAGGATTCGGGAAATCCGGCGTTTGCATCACTCGGTATCGACCTGGCCGCGGGGAATATGGAGGGAAAAGAAGTGCGGTTCGGCATATTCGGGTCATCACTGTTCGCAGCCGTTACAACAAGCGCATCCTGCGGGGCGGTCAATTCGATGTTCGATTCCTATACCCCGCTGGGCGGCCTTGTCTCATTGCTCAACATCCAGCTGGGTGAGATCATATTCGGAGGCGTTGGCTCGGGTCTTTACGGCATGATCGTCTTTATTGTCCTTACGGTTTTTCTCTCGGGACTCATGACAGGCCGGACGCCGGAATATCTCGGGAAGAAGATCGAGGCCTATGAAGTAAAGGCCGGGGTCCTGTTCATAATGGTTCCCGTGCTTGTCATACTCGGATTCACCTCCGCTGCCGCGGTCAGCGGATGGGGCCTTGCCGGGCTTAACAATGCTGGGCCGCACGGGCTTACAGAGATGCTTTACGCATTTTCTTCCGCTGCCGGAAACAACGGCAGCGCCTTTGCCGGACTTAATGCCGACACTCCATGGTATAATGTCATGCTCGGTATTTCGATGATTGCAGGACGGTTCCTTATGATCGCGCCGGAACTGGCCCTTGCGGGCAGTCTTGCGGCAAAAAAACATACTACGGATGGTTCAGGGTCGTTTCCGGTGACAGGACTCCTTTTTGCATTTCTGCTGGCGTTTGTAATACTTATTGTAGGTGCGCTCACTTTCCTGCCGGTGCTTTCACTGGGGCCGATTGTAGAGCATATGCTCATGCTGGAATCAGGCGTCCTGTTTTAGGGATTGAAGATGTCTGCAAAAACACATTCGCTCTTTGATAAAAAAATATTGATACCCGCCATACGGGATTCGTTTGAAAAGCTAAATCCGGGGAACCTTATTAAAAACCCTGTCATATTCGTTACCGAGGCAGGCGCCGCAATCTCGACAATAGAGCTTTTCATGAACAGAGGCACTCCTTATGCATTTTTCAATCTCCAGATCACCGTGTGGCTGTGGTTTACCGTGCTGTTCGCAAACTTTGCAGAGGCAATGGCCGAAGGTAGGGGAAAGGCTCAGGCCGATACGCTCAGGAAAACCCGCAAAGAGACTTTTGCAAATCGTCTGAAACCGGACGGTTCGGTTGAGAGTGTAGTTTCTGATGATCTTAAGAAGTCGGACATCCTCATGGTCTCGGCGGGTGAAGTGATCCCGGCGGACGGAGAGATAATAGAGGGTGTTGCTATGGTTGACGAGTCGGCCATTACGGGCGAATCCGCACCTGTCGTAAGGGAAGCCGGCGGCGACAGGAGTTCGGTTGTGGGCGGTACTAAGGTGCTGACAGATTTCATCATTATGAGAGTATCCACAAATCCCGGCGAGAGCTTTCTCGATCACATGATATCCCTGATCGAAGGGGCAAAAAGGAAAAAGACCCCCAATGAGATTGCGCTAACCATATTGCTGTCAGCGCTTACAATAATATTCCTGGCTGTCATCATATCGCTCAAGTTTTTCAGCATATATTCAGGCCTCGCATTATCCATAACCGTGCTGGCCGCACTTCTGGTATGCCTTATTCCGACGACGATAGGCGGCCTTCTGAGTGCAATCGGCATTGCCGGGATCGACCGTATGGTGCAGAAAAACGTGCTTGCCATGAGCGGCCGCGCGGTTGAAGCGGCGGGTGACGTCGATGTGCTGCTGCTCGATAAGACAGGAACGATTACTCTCGGCGACAGGCAGGCCGTTGCATTCATTCCTTCGGCAGGTGTAAGCATCGAGGAGCTTGCGAGCGCCGCACAGCTTTCCTCTCTCGCGGATGAAACACCTGAAGGAAGGAGCATCGTGGTTCTGGCCAAGGAATACGGGCTTCGCGGCCGCTCGATTGCCGAAATGCCGCATGCCGTGTTTGTAAATTTCTCGGCACAGACAAGGATGAGCGGTGTCGATATAGACGGCAAAAGCATCAGGAAAGGCTCCACGGATGTTATTACGAAGTTCGCAGGGAAGCCTCTTCCTGAAGACATCGTAAAATCGGTAGAGTCAATTGCGCAGACAGGAGGCACCCCGCTTATCGTGGCTGAGAACGACAGGATCCTGGGCGCAATCCATTTAAAGGACATTGTAAAGGGCGGCCTTAAGGACAGGTTCGAGCGTTTCAGGGCAATGGGCATAAAGACCGTCATGATAACGGGGGACAATTACCTCACGGCATCGGCCATTGCGAAAGAGGCAGGTGTGGACGACTTTGTGGCCGAAGCGAGACCGGAAGATAAGCTTGCCATCATCAGAAGGGAGCAGGCCATGGGTCATATGGTTGCAATGACCGGAGACGGCACAAATGATGCACCCGCGCTTGCCCAGGCCGATGTCGGAGTTGCCATGAATACCGGTACACAGGCTGCAAAAGAGGCCGGCAACATGATTGACCTCGATTCAAATCCCACAAAGCTGATCGAAGTGGTCGAGACAGGCAAGCAGATGCTTATTACGAGAGGGGCGCTCACCACGTTCAGCATTGCTAACGACGTCGCCAAATATTTTGCGATAATTCCTGCAATGCTGGTAAGCGTGTTTCCCGTCATGGCGCCGTTCAATATCATGAGGCTCAATTCCCCTCAGAGTGCGATACTGAGTGCGGTAATCTTCAATGCCCTTATCATTATAGGGCTGATTCCTCTTGCCCTCAGAGGTGTCAGGTTCAGGCCGGTAAGTGCTTCATCGATGCTCAGGAGGAACCTTTTCATATACGGCCTCGGTGGCGTTATTGCACCCTTTCCGGGCATCAAGATCATAGACATGATCATTCATGCTCTTGGTGCCGCATAAATGGAAATAATCATGAAAAAAATCATTACCGAGATCAGAACGGCCGTTGTCATGACACTTTTGATCGGGATAATCTGCTGCGGAATATACCCCGCTCTTGTTTGGGGTCTGGCGCAGTGGCTGTTCAATGATAATGCGAACGGTTCATTGATTGTCAAGGATTCGAAAATCGCAGGTTCAAGGCTCCTGGCAAGAGGATTTACAGGTGATTCCTATTTCCATCCCAGACCTTCCGCAGCCGGTACGGGCTATGATGCGGCAGGATCTGGCGGGAGCAATCTGGGGCCGCTTTCAAAAAGGCTCTACGATTCAGTTAAAGAAAGGGCGGAGGCTTACAGGAGGATTAACGGTCTGGCCCCGGATGAGACTGTCCCGGTAGACGCCGTGACTGCTTCAGCCAGCGGGCTTGATCCTCATATCAGCCCAGGGAATGCATTGATTCAGGCGAAAAGGGTTGCAAAGGCAAGAGGCATGAGCCAAGAAACCGTAATAAAGCTGGTGGAGCATAATACGAAGGGCAGGCGGCTGGGCGTGTTCGGCGAGCCACGCGTGAATGTCCTTATGCTGAACATCGATCTTGACAGGCAGGAAAAAGCGGATGGAAGCAAACAGGGCTGATTCGTTTCTCAAAATGATCCAGGGCTCAAAACGGGGCCGTCTGAAGGTCTACCTCGGCTATGCCGCGGGAGTGGGCAAGACCTATGAAATGCTCCAGGAAGCGCACAGGCTTCAGGCTTCAGGCGTGGACGTGGTGGTGGGACTTGTCGAAACTCACGGACGAAAAGAAACAGGGGCGCTGCTTAATGGCCTTGAAATCATCCCCCGCATCCGCCATGAGTACAGGGGAATCACGCTTGAGGAGATGGACACCGATGCGATAATTTCCAGAAGGCCTCAGGTGGTTCTTGTCGACGAACTGGCTCATACGAATGTCCCGGGCGGCAGGTATGCCAAACGATACGAGGATGTCCAGAAGATACTCTCGGCAGGGATACACGTCATAACGACGCTCAACATACAGCACATTGAAAGCCTTTATAACATCGTGGAAAAAGCATCAGGCGTAAAGGTTCTCGAAAGGATACCGGATTCTGTTCTTGCAGATGCGGATGAGATCGTAAACGTGGACCTTACCATAGAGGATCTTACCGACAGGCTGAAACAGGGCAAGATATACCCTCACGAAAGGGTGGAAAAGGCCCTTTCAAACTTCTTCAGGAAGGCCAACCTCGAGCAGCTGAGAGAGCTGGCACTGAGGGAGCTGGCTTCCCAGATCGATCTTAAGACAAGAGAGACAAACGGGGAAGAAGCTGCCTCGACCCCTGATCAGATAATGGTGTGCCTGAGCTCCATGGGGCCCAACAGCGAAAAACTTCTAAGGTATGCCTCAAGGTTTGCAGGCAGGCTCAACAGGAACTGGTATGCGGTATATATACAGACCCCTTCGGAAGACCCTGCGAATGTCGATTCAAAAACCCAGCGCATTCTCAACGACACACTCACGCTTGCCAAACAGCTTGGCGCCCTTGTCTTCACATATAAGGGGCAAGATATAGCGGCGACGATACTTCAGTTTGCAAGGGAATACAGGGTGGGACATATCATTCTTGGCAGCCCCGCATTAATGCCATGGTGGAAACGGCTTCTGGGAAAAAAGGACATCGCAGAAAGGCTGATGCACGAAAGCAGTGATACGACAATCGTTGTTCTTGATACGAAGAAACCGGCAATAGCGGAGAGTATAGATGAAGAAAAGCCTGCCGAAATTTTAAAATCCCTTTCACCGTCCTCATCCGCCAACGCGAACCTCTTGAGCAGGTTCATGCCCGAAGAGGGGATTATCATCTACAAGGACAGCATAGGCAAAGATGAGGTATTAAAAGATCTGTGCAGTCTTGCAGCAGGATTTTCAGGCATGGAGGATCCCGGAATGATTCTTTCAGCTGTACTTGAAAGGGAAAGCCAGGGATCGACGTTTTATAACGAGGGCGCTGCCCTGCCGCATGCAAGGATCAGCGGGCTCAGAAAAAGTGTTGTGGTGCTGGGGTTAACTAAAGGCGGCGTGTCAGGGTCCGGTACAGACAAACCTGTTCAATGCGTGTTCCTGCTGCTTTCACCGCTTGAGCATCCCGACATGCAGGTGCGTCTGCTGGGACTCATCAGCAGGACATTAATGGATAAGGAGCTGACAGAAAAACTGCTCGCTTCCGGGACTTCAAAAGAAGCCTACGATACGCTCGCTAACTGGGAATATAAAAGACAATAGAGTGAGCAAACTACATGCTCCGGCAAACATAAGCGTATAATATCACATCAAGGCGTTAACCGGCAGTGATTGCAACTGCCGGTCCGCTCCTGAAGGGATAGTTATTATCAATCCGTCAGTCCGAATACATGTTTTCTATCTCTTTCTCATACCTCTTGTTGATGACATTGCGTTTGAGTTTGAGCGTAGGCGTCAGCTCATCCGTTTCCTGGGACCATTCTTTATCGAGGAGCGTGAACTTCTTGATTTTCTCGACCCTGCCCAGATGTTCCGTGCTCTTTCTGACCTCATCCTCAAAGAGCGCCTTCACTTCGGGCATGGCAAGGAGATTCCTCCTCGAATCCGTTTCGATTCCATGCCCGGCGGCCCATTTTTTCAATTCCGGGAATGCCGGTACAATGAGTGCGGTCAGATAGTTGCGGTTGTCACCGATGACTGCAGCCTGTTCGATAAAAGAAGACGTCTTCAAGCTGTTTTCTATATTCTGCGGTGAGATGTTTTTGCCTCCGGATGTGATGATGAGGTCCTTTTTCCTGTCCGTAATGACAAGAAAACCGTCCTCATCCCATTTGCCGACGTCCCCGGTGAGGAACCACCCGTCCCGCATGGAATCCTCCGTCAGGTCAGGCTTGTTGTGGTAGCCAAGGAAGTTGTTCCCCCGGATAAGGATTTCTCCATCGGGCGCAAGTTCCACTTCGAATCCTGGCATGGCCTTGCCCACAGTCCCGTAACGGCATTCTTCAAAGGTGGTCATTGTGCCGCCGATTGTCTCGCTGAGACCATAGAACTCTATTACCTGAATTCCGATACTATGCACGAACTCACCTATCTCGGCGGATAACGGCGCACCGGCAGAGACTGCGAACTGGAGACGGCCGCCAAGGCCGTTGCGGATTTTTCCGAATACGAGGGAGTCAGCGGCCTTCCATGCGAGGCCGAGCCACAGGGGAAGCGGCTTGTGTGCATTGAGACGCCTGCTCCGGCTCTTTCCAGTCATGATTGCCATATTGAAGATAAGGCGTTTTATTAACGGTCCGTTCGAGGCTGTCCCGACGATCCTGGCATGCATCTTTTCGAAAATCCTGGGCACGGCGCAGAAATATGTCGGCCTTACCTCCGCCATATTCTGGGCCAGGGTATCAATGGTCTCGGCCAGGGCCAGCGGTACATTCCGGAAGATATTATAATAGTAGCCGGACACGCGGGGGTAGAAGTGTGAAAGGGGAAGGACCAGCAGGCACAGACTCTTCCGGTTATCGATCCTTATGAGCCGGTCTATGGAGTTAAGTACATGACTGATGTTCAGGTGGCTCATCATGCAGCCCTTGGGCGGGCCGGTAGTCCCCGAGGTGTATACGATTGTGGCCAGGTCGCCCGGCTTCACACGTTTGCGCCTCTCGGCAATGACATCCGAGACCTCTGCCAGAGAAGAGCGTCCGGTTTCCAGCAGGGCCGCGAATGATATGACATCTCCCTCTGCTTCACCGTCGATAATGATTATCTTCGGTCTTTGTCTCTGGTCGGGAAACGCGTTTTTGATCTTATCTAGTTGCTCCCTGTTCTCCACGATCACTATACCGGCATCGGAGTCGTTTATGATATAAGCGCACTGTTCCGGCGTGTTGGTATGGTAGATGGGCACGTTGACCCCGCACGCCGCCATGATGCCGAGGTCTGCTATTATCCATTCCAGCCTGTTATAGGACAGGATACATACCTTATCACCGGGCTCAAGACCTAGTTTCACGAAGCCTGCGGCACAGCATGTCACCAGTTCCTTCAGGTCTTGCCAGCTGAGGTCTTCATAAGCCCCGCCTTTTTCCCGTTTATACTTGATGATTGCCCTGTGAGGGTCTGAAGCTGCATAGCGATCCATAAGATCCGTAAGGATGAACTCTTCAAATGGTTTTGTCATTGTCATAGCGAATACCCCTTTCGAGAAAGCAGCATTTCCATAAATGCGTCTGCACGTGTCTGGAACTGTGCGGTGGAGAAGTTCCTGTCGTCCATATGGTCGGCATCGATGATGAGCGCAGGAATGTCCATCTCTTCAAGCTCCCGTTTGATGTCCATCTGGCCCAGAGTTATCGGCACGCATGACTTGTTCCTGTGGAGTATTGCCCCGTCGATTGCATACTCTCGGCAGGCCTTCAGGACCATTTCCTTGCGTTTCTTGATTGACACGCAGGATACGAGCGGGTAGGAGGTCAGGGTCTTACGGGCCAGGGTTTCCATCGGATTGTCCGCATCGAGACGCAGCGACCATGCAGCGGAATATGTCTCTGCCACAACCACCCCTCCCATCTTCTCGAAGTAGTTGAAGAGTCCCATATTGTACCACAGCGGGATATTGTCCCAGAATAGCCTGACCTTTTCGTTTTCAAGTATACCAACTTTTTGTTCTGCTCTCTCTTTCAATTCGTCTCTTACACGGGTCAGGTAGTCGACTGCCGTCTGCGTACCCTGCCGTGTCACCATAACGAACATGATGCCTATCTCCGAGGCCGAGATCGGAGTGGGGATGAAACGCCGGTAGCTCATGATCTCGTCCCAGAGCTCACAGGCCTTGTCCGAAAGCCTCACGACTTCCTTTAGCCTGTCATAGTCGAGTTTCCGGCCGGTTACTTCTTCGAGGAAATTCACAAGCCGCTTCATTTCGAAAACGGCATAATTCATATGGTGGTCCCTGATGTTCTCGATGGCGACCTGAGGCATGTCGGCATAGAAGGTCCGTGCCTGAGGGAATCTCCTCATGAGGGCCTGAAAGATTTTCATGACCGGTGAGCATCCGCCCTGCGGCGGCAGTATTATGTCCGGCTCTGGCAGGCCGCCAAGGGGGTTGTCCGGCCCTCCCATCATGCCGTGAACATAGCCGATTATGTTCCTGAGATATCCGCACAGGTCACGCGAGTAGCCCATGCCCTCGCAGACCTCGAAGTTTTTGTGGGTAAGTCCGAATGCGGCGCAGACGGGGGACCAGTTTTCCGGAAAGACGGGCTGCAATCCCATGGCATAGAACAGCTCGATACCGCCGTTCATCGGGGGCATCCACCCTACAGGCCTGCCTTCCTTCTTCGCCTCATGACACTCCTGGTAGTATTCAGCAATAATAAGTGGAAGCTCCTTAGCCGTGTTCAGTCTTTTCTTTGATTTTGAACTCTTCTCCATCTTTCACCATCCGATCATTTCGAAGAAACTTTCGAGCCTTGTCTTTAATTGACCTTCCATGATCCCTGTTTCATCCAGTTCCACCATGATGGAGGGAATCCCCTTGTCCTTAAGTGCGTCGTTCAGGAACGGATAATCACTCAGATGCGGAGTACAGTATTTCTGGAAGACAAAAACCATCGCGCACGCTTTTGAGTGTTTCATCAGATCGAGCAGCCTGGGGAGCCTGTATTCCGCGCTTGAACGGGACGGACAAGGAAAACGGTTCATGAACCGGTCGATAAGCTGATCCATGGGGTCGCTTCCATGCCCGTACGCCGGGACAAAATTCCGCATCCCCGTGCAGAGATCATCCGCCACAACCCTGCCTCCGGATTCTTCGATAATCCTGAGAACTTTGGTTTCTTCGATAAGGCTGCCGGAAACGAGAATTGGTACGCCTTCACCTGGATCGCATGTTTCAGGCAGCGCGTCGATCAGATCATGAAGCATGGAGAGATACCGCTCAGGAGCCGTTATGAACCCCGCCTGTACTATGGTCAGGAAATCTTCCGCGCTGAGAGGAAGCCTGTGCTCATAGCGGATCTCATAGAGTTCGGACATGAGTGTCCGGATTCTCCCGTATATATCAAGAGAATCAGCGAGACGCTCTTGAGAAAAATCACCGCCCGCACGTTTGAGAATCTCTGCAAGATCCTCGAGTCCTGACCTGAGAAATGATCTCGACTCATCCTGGTCCACATAGGGAAGCGGAAGTATATGGAAAGGATCGGCTCCCATATTTGCCTCCCAGATATTGGCCACCCCGCAGGCTGCGTCGCAGGTATATCCCTGGACGAGGCCATCCAGACATTTGTAGGAGCCGTTCAATCCCTTTTCCACAGCCTTTCTCAGATAAGGGCAAATAAAATCCGGTGTAAGCGTATATGCCTTTTCAACGGTTCCCGCATCACCAAGGATCCTTACAGGAATGAATCCGGAGGCGTGAATTAATTCCACCGGGGTGTAGGTACAGAAATAGCCGATGAGCCTCTTTCCTTCGGATGCAAGGGTTTGCAACTCCTGATCCATGTTCCGGACAATCTCATCAAAGGGTCTTGCCAGATCGGATATCATGTGTGTCGGTTCCTCCTTCTTTATTGGATGGAATATTATACTTTGCCCACTGCATTTATCATCTCGAGGTCCTTTATCTCTTTTTCGGTTAATCCAAGGTGCGTTAGAATTTCGTGGTTATGATACCCGAGGGTCACTCCGCAGGCCGGGGCATAATAATGGCCTGATTTAAATTTTATTGGATTTCCTATCTGCCTGACTTTGCCGCCTTTGCCGGTTGACACTTCAACTACCATGTCCCTTTCGGACAGAGGCGGGTTTGCTATCGCCTCACCAACTGAGTAGACCGGCTCGACGCATGCATCGCATGCCATGAATTTTTCGCGCCAGTATGCCAGGGGCTTCTCCGCGATGATATTCCGAACGCACTCCTTTGCGTTCCAGTTGAGAATCCCGCTCTCGATTAAGTCGGGACGGCCTATGGTCTCACAGAACACCTTGAAGAACTTTTCCTCAATGGGTCCTACGGAAAGATATTTTCCGTCCGATGTGGGATAGAAGTCATACAGGGCGCCTCCGCTAAGGAAGTCTTCCCGCTGCGGCTCGACGGCACCGGCCAGATGTCCGGCTATGGTGAAGAGCGACATGGAGAAAACGCCGTCCGTGATGGACACGTCGATATAGTCGCCCTTTCCCGTATTCATGCGGTTGATGCAGGCAGCCAGCACCCCTATGATAACGTTCTTCGATCCGCTGGCGATGTCAGCGATCTGTATACCCGTCAGCACCGGCCCTGTATCCCTGCGTCCGGATATGGACTCGACGCCTGAGAGTGCCATATAGTTTATGTCATGGCCGGCCCGGCCTGAAAACGATCCGGTCTGGCCGTATCCGCTTAGGGAGCAGTAGATGAGAGACGGGTTGATCTTTGAAAGAGCTTCGTAGCCGAGCCCCAGCCTGTCCATGGTACCGGGCCGGAACTGCTCGATGACGACATCGTATTCGGATATAAGCTTAAATATTATCTCACGAGCTTCTTTTTTCTTGAGGTTCAGCGAGAGGGATTTTTTTCCGCGGTTGAGGTGAGCGTATACGGCGCTTATTCCGTCCACATACGGGGGGTAAAGCCGCACTATATCGGGGTTCTCGCTGTTCTCCACCTTTATGATGTCCGCGCCGAGATCGGAAAGGATCATTGTTCCGTACGGCCCGGGGATCAGGTATGAGAAGTCGAGGATCTTGATATGGGACAAGGGTCCTTGTTTTACCGAAGTTTTAACCTTTTGTTCAAACATGTTCTTATCCTTTTGGTGATTAGACGGTGCGAATCAGGTTAATGTACAGGTTTGCGATTTTCATCCGCCCAACACCTTTCTGAGGTCTTTCTTCAGGACCTTGCCCACATTGCTGAGCGGAAGCTGGTCAAAGAACTCTATCTTTTTAGGTATCTTGTATGGCGCAAGCCTCTTCTGCAAATATGATAATATATCTGTCTTGAGTTGATCGCTTCCTTTCACACCGGGTTTGAGGACAACGGCGGAGGCCACGATCTCCGAGCCCGGTCTCTTTTCATCGGGCAGCCCGACGGTGGCCGCCATTGCGATATCCGGATGTTCAACAAGCACTTCGTCCACAACTCGGGTGAATACCTTGAAGCCGGAAACATTTACCATGTCCTTGATCCGGTCCACTATGGAGAGATACCCTTGATCATCCATGATTCCTACATCTCCGGTGCGGAACCAGCCGTCTTTGAGCACATTCGCCGTCTCCTCTGGCTGGTTGTGATAGCCTGAAAATACCTGAGGACCGGAGACCGTGATCTCGCCTGGTTCGCCCATGGGAACCGGTTCGCCCGTATCGGGGTCGACAATCTTCACTCCGGTGTCCATGAAAGGGATTCCGACAGAGCCAACCTTTTTCACCCCGTTGAAGGGGGGAGCGGCGATACACGTCGTGGTTTCGGTCAGGCCGTATGTCTCGATCAGCTTGCCGCCGGTGAGCGTTTCGAACTCCTTTATATTCTCGGCCGGGAAAGGCGCCGAGCCGCTGATAAAATATTTTATCCCCTTAAAATTGGCATTCCTGAACTCCGGGAGTTTCATCATTTCAAGGTATATGGTCGGCACTGCGAGAATGGCGGAGGGATTGTAACGCCGGATAGCGCTTACCATGAACTCCATGTCGCGCGGGTTCGGCACCATGACATACGTGCATCCCAGAGCAATGCTCGTCATGGTAATAAAGCACCCTGCCATATGGAACATGGGGTACGGGCAGATGAGTGTCTCTCCGCCTTTCCTGAAACCGTACCAGACCTGGTTCTGGATAATGTGCCTGACAAGGTTTTTGTGGGACAGCAGGGCCCCCTTCGGATTGCCGGTAGTGCCACCGGTGTATACCATTACGCATGGGCTTGACGGATCGGCCTTCCTGTTTACAAAATTCTCCGGTTTCCCCTGAATGGATTTCGTGAAGCGTTCCACACGAATCCCCGGCATATCAGAAACCGGTGCTGTCGGGATTTTTTTCATCAGCAAACCGGGTATCTTCTTGAAAAGCGGGAGATAATCGGCAATGGAGGTAACCACGATTGTTTTGATTGAAGTTTTAACGGCAACGGCTGCAACCCTGGAAAAAAGGAGGTCGAGGGTGACAATGATCTTGGCGCCGGAATCGTTCAGCTGGTATTCAAGTTCCTCCGGAGTCAGGAGAGGACTTACACCCTGATATATACACCCGGCTTTCTCGATACCCACGAGTGAGATATAGCAGGCAGGGATGTTGGGCGTGTGGACGGCAATGAAGTTACCTGGGGCCGAGCCTTCTTCCTCAAGAAAATGAGCGAACCTGTTTGACAGGTTGTCCAACTCCCGATAACTGAACATTCTCCCCATATAGTGAAGAGCGGCCCTGTCTGGCATCTTATCAAATGCATCCCTTATGAAATCCTGATAGGACACGTCCGGATACTCCAGAGATTCCGGAACCTCTTTGTCGTAGGAAGAAATCCATGGTTTTTTCGAGTAAGCGTCATTCATGATTACCTCCTGATAAAGCAAATAGACATTGTTTATTGTATACAATATTCCATTTATGACACCTTTGTCAATATCTATACTTTATCAGTGCTTGCTACTTTACGGCGGTTCCATCACTGTCAATACCCATGGCCCACAGGTCCACTTGCTCATTGACAAGCAACTTATTGTGCGTATTTAATGGCGCCGTTGTAAGGTGTAATCAGAAGATGCAAGTATCTCTAACAAGGAAGGGAAAACACAATATCTATGAATTTTCGAATATCGGACAGTCTTCCTAATCAAATAACAAGGTATCTGACCGAGCAGATCGTCAGGGGGCATATCAAACCTGGTGAATGGATACGGGAAGCGCATATTGCAAAGGCCCTGGGTGTAAGCCGTATCCCGATCAGGGAAGCCTTGCAATCCCTTCAGAAAAACAGACTGGTCGAGCTTATTCCCCGCCAGGGAGCACGGGTCACCCCGCTCTCCAAACAGTACATACGATGGCTCTATGAAATTCTGCAGGTGCTGTACTCCCTTATCCTGCGACAGGTTATACTCAATTCCGACGAGGATCGGATCAGAAGGCTTGACGCCGCACTAGAAAAGATAGAAAGCCTGTCACCTGACAGGGACGAAGACGCCTATTACGATATGCGATTTGAGTATGCAATGATCTGCCTCGAGGTTAACGACAACCAGCTCATTAAGGAAATCATCATGGATCTGGTGCCCAGCATTATGAGGGTGCAGCATATGGCATTGAGGCAGAGGGTTATCAATATTGAAGGAACGCTCACGCATCTGCGTAAAATCAACGACTCCATAAAGAAAAGAAATGTTAAGCAGGGAGTTAAGGCTGTCAGCGAACTGCTGGCAAGCGACATGGAATTTGCCCTTAACATCATACAGGATTAGAGCAGACGAACTGTCAGTGGACTTAATTCCATCTTGTAGTAGATTAGAAAGTCCATGAATATATAACATAAACTGGCAAAACAGTGAAAAACAAGAGGCTGGGGACCTTCTGATTAAAGTTTTCATGTTCATAAACATATGCATATGCAGAAATTCTGTTAAGCCAGTTATGATTTAATTAGAAATCGACTTTCCCCTTATGGTTCAAATTTGAAGACTGATCAAATTCAAGGAGAAATCTGTTTAGTCGTTCGGAATCGTCTCCTTTGTTATCAGATATGAGTTTATCAAAGGTAATGGCTTTTTTAAGGGCCATGATTAAATCCAGAACATCTCCTCGATGATTTGGGATCATTTCACCAAATATCTCACTGAAAGCCTCCTTATGAAATACATTGCACATTTCTTCCAATGAGTTAAGCAGTTCAAGGTCTTTTCTCTCTGGAAAGGCTCCTAGAGTGACACCGGAGAGGACGGTCTTCATATCATAGTGAGCAAGAAGTCTCCGCCTGGCGTCAATTATATGCTCGCGAAATGTTTCAATAGTTTTGTTTAGATCTTTAATCTTCTGAAGGGGTTCTGGTTGCCATTCAATTGACTCGATTAAATTACTGACTGTTAAGTTTTCTCTTATTTCATCTTTTCCTACGTAGGATGTTGCAGGATCGGTTAGCTTTGCCACCTCAAGTATGAAATATTCTATCAGGATATTCTTGATATCCTCGAAGAATTCTTTGGAGGTTTTTTTCAGCAGAGGTTGTATGTCATCATCTAGCAGCTGGTTTCCGGTATAGTGTATCCTTTTAAGCCTGAAGACAAGCTCACAGAAAAGCTCTACACGTTTACGTGCTGTTTCATCCTGAGGTTGCAGCTTGGATATATCTGCCTGCTTCATTTGTTTTTCGGTGTCTCCGGAGGGTTTATGACCACCTCGACCCAAGGTCCTTTCACCAATGACGAGGCCGCTTTCCGGACATCGGGCAGGGTGAGACCGGCGATGTCAGCCAGAAATTTTTTGTCGAAATCAGAAGGAATCCCCTGGAAAACATAGCCCATGGAATGAGAGATGATGCCGCCCGGCGTGTTGTATTCCGTTGCGGCCCTGTTGATGATTGTGGTCTTCGCCCAGTTCAGGAGTTCGTCCGTTATGCCCGTTTCCGCCTGTTCGAACGTAAGTGCGACGGCATCCTTCACCTTTTGCAAATCCTTGGACTCGGTGATGACGATGACGCCGAACGCACCCCAGAGTAACGATGCCTGATAAAAGCTGTTTGCTGAGTAGGCAAGCCCGGCCTTTGTCCGGACCTCCTTCACCAGCATCGAGTTGAAGCCGCCGGAGCCGATTATCAAATCGGCAACGACTGAAGAGGCATAGGAAGGATCCTTCATGGCGGGCGCCTTGTGTATCATGAGGAGCACGCACTGTTTCTGGTTGGCTTTGCCAGTGAATATACCGTAATCGGGGTTGGGCGGGTACGTAAGCGTTGAAACCGAGAAATCCCCGGTGAATGTGCTTTTGAGGAGCGCCGTGTTCTTTTCGTCGAGGTCGCCGATTATGCCTATGAGAGGCTTTGATCCGAATATTTCCCTGTGAACTCTCAGCATGTCGTCCTTCGTTATGGCGTCCACACTTTTAACCGTGGGCTCTCCGGCCCTTGGGTCGTCCCTGTAATAGTGCTTTTTGTACAGGGAAAAAGCCTGTTCGATGGCTTCGTCATCCTTGCGGATGATGCCGTCTTTCATTATGCCGCGTACGAGCTCCACCCTGGATGTATCCAGCCGGGGCGATTTCAATGCATTGATGAACAGTCCTATCGCCCTGTCCGAAACGTCAGGCAGGAAGGAGATGCTGGCAACGGTACAGTCCCTCTGCGGCGAGACGGATATGTCGATGGCGAGTGAGTCGAGCAGTTTGTCCATCTCGTCGGGGCTTATGCCTTTGGCACCGCCTGTTACAAGCGACGAGCAAAGAAGTGATGCGGTTCCTTCTCGGCCTTTTGCATCCAGAAGTGTACCGCCGGGGAAAAGCAGCATGACGTGAGTAACGCCTGTGCCGTCAAGCCTGTATACGCCGTCTGTAAACCTTGGGGAAGCAGGTGTGGCATCGGCCGGTTTTGTCGCAAGAAATCCCGGGTCCGCCGTTGTTGCGCATCCTGATATAATAAGAACGGCTGAAATAATGAATACGGCCTTTTTCATTTCATTCCTCCAGATATGCCGTGGTCGCTTTTTCCCTCACAAGGTATTTTGCGCAGCATTGCCTGACCTGCTCGGGGGTAAGCGTTTGAAGGGCGTCGAGGTTTTTGAATATATATTTCCAGTCTCCGGCAAGCATCTCATATGTGGTCAGTACGGACGCCGCGCCCGCATCGGTTTCTAGCGACGAAAGGACGGATTTTCTCAGGCTCCTTACGGTCTGGTCCAGCTCTTCTTTTGTGATGCCGTCCTTGTTTAGAAGCTCGATCTCCTTCCATATCACTTCCTCGATCTCCTTGTTCGTGTGCGGGCTCACCGGGTCCACGGATATGATGAACAGGTTGTCAAGCCTGCTGCCGGGCAGGCCGTTGTATGAGCTGACACCGGATGCAAGACCCTTCTTGACTAGCGCTTTGATAAGCCTTGACGTTTCGCCGCCGGTAAGGACCTGATTGATTACGTCGAAGCATGTATCTTCAATTGCAGGAAGTTTGGGTTTCTGTACGCCGATGATCATGTTCGGCTGCTCCTTTGAAGAGAGCTTAACCTTTATTTGAGCCCTGCGTTCGGGTTCATCCTGCACGATTGTTTCGTCTGTTTTTCGATTTTGAATCCCGCTGAAGTACTTTTTCAGAAGCTTTTTTGTTTCAGCAGGGTCGAAGCCCCCTACAATGGACACCACCATATTCCCTGGGATATAATGCGAGAAATAGTAATCCTCTAGGTCTTTTGTAGTCAGGCCTTCGATGTCGTTTCTGAAACCGATGATGGGGTTCCTGTACGGCGAAGCCTCGAAAGCATGCAGGAGAAACTTTTCGAAAAGGGCGTTACTGTCGGACAGGTCCGTTCTCTGTGCGCGCTCTTTCAGAACAACCTCCTTTTCCGTATAGAATTCCCTGAATACGGGGTTGCGCATTCTGTCGCTCTCGATTGCGGCCCAGAACTCGATTCTGCCTTTCGGCAGGCTCACGTGATACGAGGTCAGGTCTGCAGAGGTGTACGCATTCAGTCCGACTCCGCCTGCAAGAGAGTACAGCCTGTCGAGCTCACCAGGCACCTGCAGGGCAGAGGCCTCATTTATCAGAGAAGCCATCTCCTTCTTTAATAGTGCGTTCTTTTCGGGCGCAGCCGTTTTCATCTTTTCCGCAACGATATCCATCTTATCCAGAAGGCTTTTTTCCCTGTGGTAGTCTTTCGTGCCGATGGTCCGGGTCCCCTTGAACATCATATGCTCCAGCATGTGGGAAAGCCCGGTCTTGCCGGTCTGCTCGTCTATGCTGCCGACCCTGACCTTCACGTCGAAGGAAACCGAGCTGGAATCTCTGGGTACGAGAAGAAAGGTCATGCCGTTATCAAGGACAAACCTTTCGACATTGGGCATGTCGGCTGCCTGCAAATATCCGTTAACGGAAAAGAGGATCAGGATAATGAGGGTTGCCATGAACCCGTTCTTTTTTGGATCCATATAAGCTGTCATCTGTTTCTCCTCTCATGAAGGCGTATAACCTGTTGATAGAGCAGGGTCTTGCTAATTATAGGATAAATGTACTATTTGGAAAAGAGCGCATGAAAAAATTCATCAAAACTATTATTGTTATGCTCCTTGCGGTGATAATAATCATAACGGCGGGTTTTCTGGCTGCCTGGTATTACATAACCCCTGAAAGGATGAGGACTATTGCCGAAGACGCCATAAGCGAAAAGCTTGGCAGAAAAATCGTCATCAGAGACATTCACCTGGAACTTTTCGGCAACCCTTATGTTACCGTTTCAGGGATAGAATTCGGCAGTCCGGATGAAATTTATCTGAAAGCCGATTCGATAACCGCCCGGTTTTCAAAATGGGGTCTGCTTTTCGGCAGAAACGGCATCAAATCGGTTGACCTTGATAATCCGTACATTATCGTCCATGCGGACAGGATAAAGAAAGAAGAAAAAACACCAGAACTGCCGCTCTTAAGGACAATGAGGGCTATATGCATTATCTATTATAAGGACAGGTCAGTTAAGATTGATAACATCAGAGGTTCCGTGAGCTCCTATCTGGCCGACCTGAACGCTGATGTGCTCGGCGGCGATATCAGACTTGCTGCGATCAAATCGGCCGGTTCATGGAAAGGCGAGGCTCAATTGAGAAACCTTGACCTCTCAGGGTTGGATAAAGGGTTTACAGGATATCTGGGCGGTATGGTTTCATTCATAACAAAGAACGGCGATCTGACGGGCGATGCTTCTCTCGATTTTAACGGGCTCAATCTTCCCTGGGGCATAAAGGCTGACAATCTGGCTTTTCAGGCCGGGTTCGGCAAAAAAGGCGACAGTTATTTATGCAATTCAAGGATCGATCTAACAAGGCTAGACCTGCCCTGGGGGGCGAAAGTCGAACGTCTTGGTGTGATATCCAGTGTATCTACCGATATGAAGGATATTGACGTAAAAGACCTGAAGGTTAATTCAAATCTTATAAATTTTACCGGAGCGGCAGCGATAAAGGGTATTGATAAGAAAGGAGAGATGATCCTGGATCTGAATATAGTTTCGGATGAATTCGATTATGAGCCATTTGTGGATTTTCTTCCACTCAAGGAGTTTCCGGACTGGCTGTTCGCGCTTCTGAAGAAACAGGCAAGGAGAGGCAGCGCCACAATCGGACATGCAGGGTTCAAAGGCAAGGTCAAAGATTTCACTTCGTTCGAATCATGCATACAGGACCTTGATATAGCTCTGGCGGTGAGAGGCCTCACCTTCAGTTCAAGACCGGGGAATATCATAAGGAACATAAAGGCCGATCTCGAGACGCGAAACGGGGATATCAACGTACTTAACATCACGGGCACGGCAGGCGGCTCACCGCTTAAATCCGTGGTATTGAGATTCCCGGCCACTCACAGGGACGACTTCAGAATAGGAGTTGAAGCCGACCTCGACATGAAGGCGGCCGATTTTATTCAGGCCTGGCGAGCAGCGGTGGTTGCAATGAATGTCAATACATTCCTCGACCCGGTAAAAAATATCAAAGACGGTCGAATTACTGCAAAGGCGCAGGTTTTCTATGAGGAAAAAACAGGCGGTGCAAGGGTCAGGGGTGACGCCGTCCTTGACGGTGTTGACCTGAACTGGGATGATGCGGTTATCAGGGACCTTTCAGGGACAGTGAAAGGCCCGGAATATTTCAAACCTCTTATCGCAATGGTTAAAGGCACCTATAATGATAAGCCGATTGACAGCCTGAATCTTAATGTCATGGACCCGTTCGGCAGGATCAATTTTACATTTGACCTGCGGGCAAGGGGCATACCCGGCTCGGAGGCCTTCAGTCTTGATAAGGAAACCAGTATAACTGCTTCAGGCAAAGGGACATGGCCTGACCTTGCCGGGAATGTCTCTATACAGTCAAAAGATTTCACAATATATGGAACGCAGATAAAGCCCGGAACCGGTATGATTACAGGGTCGGGAAAATTCTCCGCCAGGATAGGCCGGGATGATTTCATCAATATACCGGAGCTTAACACCGTCCTGGGGGAAACAAACATTAAGACAAGTATTTATACCTGTGACAAATACTCGTCTTTCAGTCTTGCAGGCAGTATCGATTTTTCAACGTTTGACATTATCAGGAAAGGGGATTTCATACCCAGGACCGGGGTTGCATCGGGTAACTTTTCCATACAACTTGGCGATGAGACGAACCTTCTCGGCAAGCTGAACCTGAACAACATCCAGCTTGAATATAAGGGGACACCTACAAAGATCGACGGCAACCTGATGATGGAGAAGAAAAATCTGGAGCTGAACAACATCAAAGTAGTTCAAACCGGGATAAACGCCACCCTTAACGGGTCATTGATTCTGAACGAGATTCCCGAATTCAAAGGGGATGTTGCAATTGCTGATCTCAAGTTGGGCGAGGAGGGGAAGCCGCCCTCAACAAGCGATTCATTTGATAAAATAAAGGCTGATGCAAAAGTCAAATTTACCAACCTGAATTATTCAGGAATCAGCATCCCTCAAGGTTCCACTGGAGTTCTGCTTGAAAACGGTGTTTTGAAGCTACTCGGGATGGAATTAAAGTTGCCTTACGGAACAATTACCGGCTCGGCGATGGTCCCACGTTCAGGCAGCATGACATATGACCTCAATATCAACATTGACAACACGCCAATTGCGGAAGCCCTGAAGATGCAATCCAAGGGAAAACCCTGGATAACAGGTGCGATGAGCATGCATGGAAGGCTCTGGAATACGGGCGATGCGGTAAACGGTGACATCAAGTTCAAGGCTGTAAACGGCATAATAGACAAGTATAATCTTGTTTCAAGGATATTCAGCGTATTGAATCCCTATAAGATTATCAAGTCGGGTGAGTTCGACCTTACACATGTGGGGTTTCCCTATAATCACATCTCTGCGGATTTTACAGTAAGGGATTCTTATGTGACATTCGAAAATTTCTATCTGGACAGCAATTCGCTTCAGGTTTCTGCAGTAGGCAAGTACATGCTCAGGACGAATTACATGGATGTCATTATGGGTATTCAGCCTCTTGAAACCTTTGACAGGACGGTTGCCATGATACCCATCGTAGGCTGGGTGCTTACAGGGGATAAAGGCACCCTGATCGTCATAAGCCTCAAAGTGAGAGGCCCGGTTGAAGATCCTTCGGTAAAGTATCTGCCTGCCGTATCGATATCGCACCCTGTCGCACAGTCGTTGCTTCGCGTCCTTAATCTGCCGATAGACCTGCTGACAAGACCGGAGGATGTAATACTGCCGAGTATAAACAAGGGCGGCAAGTAGGCCCGGCAGATAATTTAGAATATGTTCCTTATGCGCCTGACTTATAAGGACATGTTACCGGTATGGTCAGCCCCCCCCATGAAAATTTTGATATTTATGGGTGTGCTGCCATATACTCATGACCTTCTTTCGGATTTAACCATAAATAAACCAATGATAACAACAAGATATGATGATACCTTCATTTCATGAATGCTGGCACGGTAATCGCAATAATAAATGTAACGTTAGTAAAAACATAAAGGAGGTAGCCATGAAGGCCGTCAATTTGAAACGTTGTGCGATATGCGGCAAGGCTGAGGCTGTAGATACCTGCGATACCTGCGGCAAAGCGATCTGCAAAAAGTGCCTGAAGCTTGAAGTCTGGGGTACGGGCGCCGAAGACCTTACATTCAAGCACCTCTGCCCGTCATGCAAGGACAACCCGGAAATTAATCCCTGGGGTGCGGTACCGGAAGAATTCGGACTTGGCGAGGTCCTTGAGATAATCAATATGACGGATAAAAAAGAACTGCCGCTTGCGGCATAATGGAGGACGTCATGGGTGTATATCAGGCGGCTGTAAACAGAAACACGATAAATTTCCGCAGGCCTCATGCGTGGTTAAGTCTAAAAGCTGCATGGGAAAAATATACCATTAGCCTCACTTGGATGAGGGTGGCAGCTGAAGACGGCGTGAAAATAGCGTTTAAGGAATTATCAGGAAATTAATGTGAATCAACCCTGAGTCGGAAAATCGGGTATCCCTTCCCAGCCCGGTTTTCCGGCTATTTTTTTCTTGAAATGAACAGAAGAAATTCCTCTTAAAAAATTCATATCATCCGTTCCTGTTGGAGTTTTCAACATAAGATTTATATGTTGAGAAACAAATACAGGCATGTTATTTTGCAAGCATAACAATCTATCATTTAATTATTTAATTTTTTTATGGAGGATGTGATGTCAGACTGCTCAAAATTTTGTATTCCCGCCGTAATTGTTAAACTTTCAAATTTCTGTGGAGGTCAAATGAAGTCAATCAAAATTAATTCATTGGTGTGTTTGGGTATCATCATCTTTATATCAGGCTGTTCTATGTCTCCGAAGATAACGGCAACCCCGTCTAAGGGGACGGTCCCTTTAAAGGTTGAATTCAGCGCCGAGAAGTCAAAACAGGGCCTCTCAAAAATTGCACAGTATCAGTGGGATTTTAATTCCGACGGCGTTATAGATGCCGAAGGCATTACAGCTGCCAATACATACGAAAAAGTCGGTGACTACAAAGCAAAACTTATTCTAACCGATGAAAAAGGTAAAACTGCCTCAAAGACAGCAACGATCAATGTAACATCCAGGACGATAACCGTAATGATAACATCCCCTGTGCAGAATGAGAACATCGGCAAATCTGATGTGCTGGTAACCGGCACGGTAAGCAATCCAGATGGGAATAAAACAAAAATTACAGTCAACAACTCACCTGCTTTGCTTCATGACGGGCATTTTATTGCAAACAAAGTCCCTATTGCAGAAGGGGAAAATACTATTTCAGTCAATGTCACTGATGATGACGGAAGTACAGGCACGGCGAGCGTTACCGTACAGGGTAAAGCACAAAAGATGGTATCCATTTCCTGTGATGACATTACAGGGATATCACCGATGGAGGCTACATTCAGCGTTTCGGTATCAGGTAATTACACGCCGACTGTAACCTGTGATAAAAAACCGGAAAACGGCGATTACGAATGGCTGAGCATCCCTACTGATTACAAGGTAAGGCTCACCGGCGAAGGTGTCTATACATTTTCCGCAAAAGTCACTGACAGTCTGAACAATGAATATTCCGATTCAATAAGTATTGCAGTCCAGAACAGTCAGGCAATCGATTCAACGCTCAGGTCGGAATGGGGCAATATGAAAAACGGCCTTGCCAGCGGCGACATGGAAAAAGCTCTTAAAGATTTCACCCCTTCTTCAACAAAAGAGTATGAGCCGATATTTACGGACCTTAAAGACCAGCTCCCGGCAATAGCATCCCGGATGGCGGACATTGAACCTGTGTATATCAAAGGATCTACAGCAAAATACAGGATCAGACGGGATCAGGTTATTGACGGTCAGATTCAAACAGTAACCTATTATATTTATTTCGTGATGGACCCGTACGGCAACTGGTGGATTGACAGTTTTTAGGAGAGCATAGAATGAATGCGAAATATCCGGCCGTCATCTTATTGCTTATATTAATTATGGTTCCTTCGGTTTCCTTTGCAAAAAAACCTACCGGGACGGTTATAGATGAAGAGACTGGCAAACCGGTTGAGGGAGCGGTCGCGATATGCATATGGAGGAGGGGTGAATTTTCATTAAATGGGTTCTTTGAAGGGGGATTTGAAGTCGTCTCCAAAATCGTCGAAACGACCTCGGACAAGGACGGCAACTTCAATATTCCAGGGTACTGGGGTATCAATATAATCAGCCAACCCAATCTCAATGTATATAAATTCGGATATGTTCTTTGGGACAGCAATTCGATATTCATGGATGGGGAAAGGTCTGACTTCAACAAAGACAACAGAATCGTCAAACTTCAAAAATGGCCGAAGAAATTTTCTTTTGTTGAACATTCGATTTATATTAATGCAGCAACCGGAGGAAATTACTCCGAAGCAAAAGATAAAATATTTTTTAAGGCTGTAAGGCAAGAACTCCCATTTAAAAGCAGAGAATTAGATGTCAGAGACAATAAAAAGTTGGATGATGGAATCAAATAAGGAGGAATGAAAATGAAATACAGTTTAATTATATTGGCTATTTTGATATCAACATTTATTTGTCCAGTTCAATCTTATTCATATGGGGATAAAAAAACTCATCCTGCAATAACAGAAAATGCTTTATATAAATCTAAAACAGATACATATTTTAAAAGCTATTTAGGTATGAATAATGGCCTAGACAGCATTACTGGTATTAATGGTAAAACAATTATGGATTTGATAAAAACCGGCAGTACCAACGAAGATTTGCTATTCAGAGCCTACAACCATTTTTATGATCCGTTGAAAGGTTCTCCTTTAGAAAATAATGGAGGCTTGGACGATACGTTCTTAGGAATACCGGTGAAGGGGATACCCAAC
>DATCTV010000053.1 GCA_036567785.1 Desulfomonilia bacterium
CTGTTCCCGGGATTGCCAGGGCAGACGTTTACTGTCCGTGCCGATTCTACATTTCGGCAAGAAGGCTGGTAATATGCTGTGGCGAGATCGGCGTGGCTATTCAATGACTTTCTGGGCGGTATTCATTGGGTTGGTGATGATTCCTGCCCTGGCATTGGCTATTGAACTCGGACGGTATTTTTATGCCATTTCAGAAGTGGCAAAGGCGGCAGACGCTGCGGCAGTTGCCGCTTCCGCTGAGATCAATCAGCAAGTTTTTCAAGATACCGGAAGTCTTGTTCCCACCTCAAGAACCTGGGGGAACGCTCAGGCTTATGTGACTTCAAATACAGCCAGCTTATCCGCTAAAGGGGTGCATGCATTTGTTACAGACATTCAAGTCAGTGGGGGAGATAACACGGTACGGGTCTCTGTGTCAGCAGATTTATCTATCCTGTTTCCATCAGTAGTTCCCAAGGTGCTTGTAACTCAAACCGGGGTGGCCAAACTACGTGTCTTCACGCACTGATCGTTTTTTACCCATAAAGGAGTGTGGCATTATTGAACTGAAATTGACCACCTAGGATAAGCCCGTTGCAATTGTTATACTCTGATTGACAACTCAATATTTCTTAATCAATCGTTGGCCGGACAAAACCCACTGGGATCTGTCTGGCATTTTCTTTTTAACCCTAGATGACGAAGGTTTCATAAACACGGAGGTCAGATGATAAACGATGTAGTTCTAGAAGGAATCGTGGTACGGGATCCATGGAAATTTATGGATGACCTGTTCTTCCGGTTGGTGATCTATCGAGACAGTGATCTACCTGCCAAGAAATTAGATCTGGAACGTGATGCAGGTGATTACATCAACGTCCGGGTCAATGGCGGAGCCAATGGGTTGATCCATATTCGCCGCGGTATGCGATTGCGAGTGCATGGCTTTCTTCAGTCTCGAGATTTCCGCGAAAGTTTGGAAGAGTTTATCAACAAAGCACGGAAATCCAAAAACTGTACTGACCTGGCTGTGGATGTCAAAGCATGCGATTTGAAACAAAACCAGGTATTCATTGACCGAAACGTGGTAGAGGCAGTCGCCAGGCGCATTATTGTGTTGGATGCTGCCGCACCGAACGAGAAAAAAGCCAGATCAATTGAGAGAGTTACGACTGGCAAGCACACTGAAGCGGAGAATGATTCAAGTGAGATGGTATCCACTTCTGGAGAAATTGACACAACTGCTGAATAACTCATCCTATCAACAAACCGAAGGTGAGCATGAGTAATTATCTTTTTGGATTACCTGCAAAAGACCTAAGCGTGTAAAAAAGATAGATGGATGGGTTCAGACCTGAAGTGAATTCTTGATACTTCAGGGTACGTGGAGGATCACAAGATGACGTCCGAATCCCTTGCATAAAGCAAGCTGGATTTCGAGAACTGTCATCGTAAGCTCCCATTGGCATTGGGAGCGAGTGATCCTCCTTTTTGTTTCCGGGAGTCCCCGGATAGTGGGCTTGCACTTTAACAAACAACCTTTTCCTCCCAGGAGGCGTCATGGCGTGCTGAGAAGCAGAAAGGTTCATATTACAAGGAGAAAACAATACTGTATGGGTGGGATGAGTCATTCATCCCACCCACTCAGTATTATTTTCTCCTTGTAATATGAACCTTTCTGCTTCTCAGCACGCCATGACGCCTCCTGGGAGGAAAAGGTTG
>DATCTV010000054.1 GCA_036567785.1 Desulfomonilia bacterium
CGACCAAATAAGCTCCATCAGCCATTCACTCAACCGCAATGCAGTTGAAATAGCCTGACAATGTACGTTTACAGCCAATTTATATCAAAAGAAAAACCTATGTGAAAGTTACAGTCTCCTCAAACGCAAAATGTGGGTTTATAAGTTCATCATTATGCGTGTCCTTTTCGATTACCTTCAGGAAAAAGTATGATCCGTTTCTGCACGGCACTGAAACCTGCCAGATGTCGGAAGTCTCTTCATCTGAGAAAGATTTTTCTGCCGCTACTTCGCCTTTATTGGTTATAATCTCAAGGCTGGATATTGGTTCGTCATCTTTGACCATGATTGTGAGCAGAATGGAATCATCATCAGTTATAACCGTTGAACCCATCCACGTATCACCTGACTTGAATATGACCCTCATGTTTGTATCGTCAGTCGCGTACGTCCGTCTTTCCTTAAAAGCCGCGAAGAGAGCTTCCCTTGTAAGGTCAGGGGCGATTATAACCGTCCTGTGTGAATTGATATGAAGCACATGGTTGTCCTGGTTTGCCGCTGGCCCCAGCTTCCAGCCCTTGTCCAGTGCGAGTATATAATTGGGCAGGTAATCGTTGGTATAGATGCCGTCATCCTTGTTGCCGGTTTCCATAAGCACGAAATTATCTGCGACTGTTTCATCATATTCAAATTGATTGAACATTTTTTCTTCCCTGCCGGGATGATTGAACTGTGCAATGGCATTTTTCCGGTCAATCCATGAGTAAATGCTTGGTGCCAGGCAGGGGAGGACCGGATCAAACGGTGTAATCAGGAAGTCTGTATAACAAGGCGTATCGAAGATGCATATATGTCCATAGGCGGGATTGCTCCATTCAAAGCCCCTGATAGCTACAAACTCGCCATCGGCATTGGCATCGTCGGCGGCTTTGCCTATCTCTTTCCAGGCCTTGTCATTGAGCCAGTATTTTGGTTTGAGGTTGATGTCCAGCCAAACGTCATGGTCTGTTACCGCACAGAAATCAAGGCCGAGGTCTTTTGCATAGGCAAATGAATCGGCCGGGGTATAACCCTTAACCTCGGGCCAGGAATAATTTGTATGTCCATGAAGGTTTCCGTAATAAATACTCATTTCTCCGAGAAGGCTCTCTTCTGTTATGGGTGTTTTCCGACTGTCATCATTTGTCTGTTCGTCGGAAGTATTCACCGGTTCTTCACTGCCAGAACTGGAGCAGGCACAGAACAAAAGCGCGAAAAGAATGGCGGTGAAAATATAAAGCCTCATCTTCATGAAAGCCTCCTGCGGTCTTCGTCTTAATTATATATGCACACCGGGTGCCAAGCGTAAGTAGCTGAAAAGGTTTCCGAAATTGGTGATAATGGAAAGAATATGCCCATAATTCAGGCAAATTAATGGCAAATTATTACATCTCGAAACGACTGATTAAATTATTGTCTTCAGGTGTGTGGCGGGGCGCTTTTGTTTAAGCCGCCCCGCATAACTTGTAAGATTAAACCGCTTCGATAGAGAGCGCCATTCCCTGGCCGCCTCCTATGCACAGTGATGCAAGGCCGAGCGATATATTTCTTCGCCTCATTTCGTGCATAAGCGCAACAATGATTCGCGCGCCCGTGCAGCCGATCGGGTGGCCGATTGAGATTCCAGAACCGTTTACATTGCAGATATCCTCGGATATGCCCAGTTCGCTGATGCAGGCAATTGCCTGGGAAGCAAAGGCCTCGTTAAGTTCGAAGAGGCCGTAGTCTTTAATGGATGTACCCGTGATCCTCAAGAGTTTGCGGATTGCAGGAATGGGTCCGAGTCCCATGTAAGCCGGATCGAGTCCGCCGGTTGCGTAGCCTTTGATTCTTGCAAGCGGTTTCAGTCCCATGGCTTTGGCCTTGTCTTCATCCATAAGCAGGCATGCCGCCGCGGCGTCATTGATGCCCGATGCATTTCCTGCTGTAACCGTGCCGTCTTTTTTAAATACCGTTGCCAGCTTGCCCATTTTTTCAAGTGTGGTTTCCATTGGCCTTTCGTCTATGTCGAATATTTTGGGGTCGCCCTTTTTCTGGGGGATTACCACAGGAATTATCTCGTCTTTCAGAATACCGCTCTTGATTGCGGCAAGGGCCCTGTTGTGGCTTGCAAGCCCCAGCCTGTCCTGCTCGGCCCGGCTGATACCGTATTTTTCAGCGATATTTTCAGCGGTGATGCCCATATGGTATCCGTAAAAAATCTCAAAAAGGCCGTCAAAGACCATCAGGTCCGTGATCTTGCCGAAGGGCATGTCCATGCGGTATCCCCAGCGTGCCTTGGGCATTGCATACGGGACATCGCTCATATTTTCCATGCCGCCTGCAATAATCGCCGATGCGTCTCCGGCCTTGATCGCCGCTGCGCCCAGTGCTATCGCCTTCATGCCGGATGCGCATACCTTGCTAACCGTAAAAGCGGTCGTTTCCTTCGGAAGACCGGCCATGATCATGGCCTGCCTTGCAGTGTTCTGGCCCTGTCCCGCATAGAGAACATTGCCCATGATAACCTCGTCAATGACTATATCATTGCCGTTTTCGAATCCGGCATATTTTTTTTCAATTTCGCTGAGGCCCTGCCCCTTGAGCTTGTCCGGGGCGTCAGCTTCTGCGTCTGCCGAAACAGCCGGTTTTAGGCCGATTTTTTCCAGCGCACCTTTTATTACGAGTGCACCGAGCTCTTTGACCGGGATATCTTTCAGTGTGCCGCCGAATGCTCCGACTGCTGTCCTTACACCGCTTACCAAGACCACATTTGCCATACAACCCTCCTTGAAAAACTTTCTTTTTTATGTTTTTTCAGAGAGGAAGTATCACATAAACACTATTTAATGGCAAGAATTCATAATTCATTTTTCTGCAGGGTCATACCGCCTGCAACAGGACTGTTCCCGGCCAATCAGGTGTGATATAAATAAAAGAATATTCCAAGCGAGGGGGGAGTTATGGCAGATCTCATAACAGGTGAAGGAAAAATAAGGTTCGGATTTTATGATGAGCCCGTTGACAACATAAACTATGCAGATTATGCGCTGGAAACGCCCATGGATATAAAGGTGCCCAGGCTGCTGAAAAAATTTCTTGTTAACCAGTTTCATTTTTCAGGAATAATAGGCCCGGAAGTAATAGTGGGAATGGCCGTGGTCGATCTCAAGTACATTGCCAATGGGTTTCTGTATGTATACGACCGGAAGACGAAAACCCTTGTTGAAACAAATAAGATCACACCCTTCGGAATAGGCGGCACCATTATCCCGACTGCCAGGAGCTATGACAGCTCGTTTTCATCGGGCGGCCTTGATATTGCAGTAACATCTTTCAGGATGATGGCCAGTGCGCCAGAAATAAACCTCGATATAAAAATTACAAAACCCACTGAACCTTTGCGGCTATGCACACGCACAGGTTACCGGGGATGGGTGTACATGGAGAAAACGACGCCGATACCTGTTTCGGGCAAGGTCACGTGTAAAGGAAAGACATATGAGATATCATCGCCAGATTATATGGGACTTATGGACTGGACGACAGGCACCATGCGCCGTGATACATACTGGGAATGGGCAGCGACCGCGACAACGTTGCCTGACGGAAGGCCATTCGGGCTCAATCTCTGCTGCGGGGTGAACGATACAAGCTTTACCGAAAACGCCTTCTGGCTTGATGGCGCCAGGACAAAGGTCGATACCGTCAATTTCGAATTCGATAATCATGACTTGCACAAGCCCTGGAGGATTACATCCTATGACAAAAGGGTGGCCCTTACATTCAATCCTGAAGGCATGCGCGGGGAGAAGCTTAATGCCGTGCTCGTCAAATCGAAATTCTCGCAGTTCATGGGGACGTTTGAAGGAACGCTCAGAACGGAAAGCGGAGAGATCCTTGAAATAAGAGATATACCTGGGTGGGCGGAGGATCATTATGCCAAATGGTAAATATACAGTATAGGGCGTTATAATTTTGCATACCTTTGTCGCTTCCTAGGCTCGTCACTGCGGCGTACGTCAATGTACGCCTCATTCCTCGCCGTCGTCGCTTCGCGGTCTGCTTTGTTATAACGCCCTATACAGCTTTCGCCGTTGATACCGGGCTTAATAACAATTGAGCATTCATTTTTTGTGACGATTGTTCAAGTTTCCATCACGTGGGATACTGTTGATTGCTGTAAAAACCGCTTTTAGTGCATATCTTCGGCAGAAGCATATAGTTTTTCAGCAATCAAAAAATGAAGATTTCTTTTGGTGATAACACCAGAAATAGGTTGCGCTACGGAGTGGTGTCAGCTGATTTGATTTGTTAAAGTTTGTTTTTATTTTCTAATTCTATTTCTACTGAAACTTCCTTTAGTTTAGAAATAAATTCTGTTCGCTCAGCAAACACATAATAATACCACTTGTTATCAGTATGTTGAATATATTTTTGTTTTGCTGTTTTTATTCCTATGCTTTTAAGATAATTATATGTATATTCTGCGGTTGTTTTCTCATTATCGTTAAATATTCTTACCGCTACCTTGGGAATACTTTCATATAAATAGTCTGCGCCATAAGAAAAACTCCCATCTTTGTACCATCCTGTTGTAGGTATTTCATAATCCTTCATTTTTTATTCCTTTAACGACCAAAATCACTCGCTGCTACCACAGCGGAGCTAGCTACTAAAAAATACCACTGGACGTGACGCGGAGCAAGCGCAGACGCATAGCAACACGCTGGTAGCAGTCGGGTGGATTTTATGGTAAGGCGAAATTTTCCAATAAATCGGTAATCCAATTTTTTATGACTTTAAAGCCAGGGTCAGAAATTCTAGTGAATGAATTTAGCATATTTATACCTATTTCTGATTTATTACTAGATTCTATGTCTGTCACATTTGAAGAAGAAATAATTGATACTAATGCTTTTGATAATTCTTTTATGGAGTAGAGAACTCGAGAAATGTATAGAGCCGCATATTTATCAAAAAATGCTATGTTCTCATTGAACATGATAATTTTTTCATTATCTATTTTTTTGTCTAACTGACTGTTATAAATTTGAAATAGAATGCCATCCTGAGGGCCATTAAAAACTATAGTAGAAGCTCCATAATGCACAATATCATCTCTTACACTTCTCATATTCATAAACCAAGATGAAGCGTATTTAATAATGCTTTCAATACTGCTATCAATACGAGAAGAATTTTTATTTGTCCATTCACACAACTTTCTAAATGAGTCTGGCAATTGCCCGCCATTGGGCAACAATAGTCCTATTGTTTGGGCAACATAATCCATTATTGAGCGTATCTCGGTATGAAAATGCTCAATATCAACACTTACATAACGATGCCAAGAGACATAAATTTCTTTTTTTTCAAGGGCAATGCTTTTTAACCATTCAATTCGCTCAATTATAATTCCAATATTTTTAAAATCTCTGTTGATTTTTTTAATGTAGGAATAAACTTTCTTATATTTCTCATCTTTATCTTCTAATTTTTCAATAAAAATTGCCAGTTGAACTTCTTTAAATTGAGTTTGCAGAAAAGATTCGCCCCCATCATCATTGAACAACAGCGCTACTTCTTCAAGTATTTTTTGAATGTCTGTTTCCATATTTACCCTCTATGTATTAGCCTAACAATTAATATACCCAATGACCTTTTTCGCAGTATTTTATTAAATAATACTTTTACTAACAGTAAATGAAAAGAGAAAATATGTCATAAAATCAGCAGATATCTAGTCTGACCACCGGGTATTTTATGAAAATAAAGACATAAAGCCCAGCGGATATATTATGGATAAATTGTCCGATGTAATCAGAACCGACATTCTTCCCGAGTTTCAAACCTTTCTTTTGGAGAAGAAACTAGTGCCGGAAAGGAATGTTTTCTTTTATGCCTTGCGGGCAAGTAAATATTTCACCAAGCAGTTGAACAGGTAAATAAATTAAGGAGTACATAGCGTCATAACTTTGCAGACCGCGAAGCGACGGCGGCGAGGAACAAGGCGTACATTGACGTACGCCGTAGTGACGAGCCAAGGAAGCGACAAAGGTATGCAAGGTTATGACGTTATGTACCCGTGCGTGACCATTGAATGCCACTCCTTGTATCTGATCGAGAGGATCAGGAAGTCTCTTTCATTGTCGACGTCAAGTGCGGCGCCGCCCTGAGAGGTTTCGACTATCTTGACCTGGGCGTCGAGTATCCCGGATAGAAGGCTTTCAAGCTCAGCCCTTGTAACCGGATAGCTGGTCAGTTTTGCCAGAGGCTTAAGCCCTATCGAGGAGAGTCCGGTCGATATCTGGAGCAGCAGATAGAGCCATAATGTCCTTCCGATATGCCTGGGCCCCAGTTTTACGATCTCTCCTATGGAGCGGATGATGTTCAGCAGCTCTTTCTGGTAGCGATATTCATATACCTTGAGCGCAAGCTCTATGCCGTATTTGAGCTTGAACGGTTTTGCCATGTGCATGTTGTTCTGGCGGAAATTTCCATCCCTGACATGAAAGGTCGCCATCTTGATGCCGGGCTTGCCTTTCCTGGGTTCAAAACGCTTCAGTATGGTCTCAGATGTGATGCCGGCGCAATAATCATATATGGACATGTCACATTTTTTTATGAACTCTTTCAATTCATTTACAGTCAGCAGCGGGATGTCGCCGGCCAGGCCGAGTACGGCCTTTTCCCTGTAATTATTTGAAATATTTTCTGTCAGGATTCCGGTATCGCGATATTCGGGAATGGTCTGAAGAAAAGCCTCCCAGCAATTTTCCATAAGGTTCCGCCGCTGCTCGATTATCCGGACATCAAGATCGCCTATTACTGCCTCGAACTTTTTCTTCGGACCGACTACTACAATCTGCCCGATTTCATCGCAGGACTTGAGTGTTTCGACGATGTGCCTGATGATGGGTTTTCCATCGACTTCCAGCAGGGCCTTGTTTTTCCTGAACACCTTCTTTGAGGCCCTTCCATCCCCGGCGGCTACAATGCAATCAACTATCATGAGAAACCTCCTGAGAGATATAAGCAGAAATATATCTTCTCTTATGCCAAGGTCAAGACGGGCTTCTACACTGCCAGTTTATTCAATATGGACAAGAGAAGCTTCCAGAAGTTGCCGACGCTTTCAATCCTCACCCTCTCAAAAGGCGAATGGGCATGCTCAATGGTCGGGCCGAGCGAGATGGTTTCAATGCCAGGGATCTTGTCCGCTATCACTCCGCATTCAAGGCCCGCATGGATTACTCTGACCTCGGGCTCCCTGCCGAACAGTTCCAGATGGGCCTCTTTGCAGACCCTGAGTATGCCGGAATCAAAATCGGGAATCCATGCGGGATAATCGTGATCGAAGGTGATCTTTGCACCTGCCAGTCTTCCGATTGATGCTATTCTGCCCGCAAGTTCCTCCATCGCCTCTTTATGGATGCTTCTCTGCATGGTTTTGACCGTGACGTGGCCTTCTTCTGTTCTTACAACACCAAGGCTTGTTGATGTCTTGATCATGCCATGAGGGACATCAACAGCCTCAACGCCTGAGGGGATTGCGTTCAGGGCCTCGATTATTGCTGAGGTCTGTTTTACGGAAATCACATCTTCCGGCATGGGTGCATCCTCAAATGTTATTGCGAGTCCTTCATCGATTCCTTTGAGCATTGTCCTGTATTTTCCGAAAAATTCTTCTGCATGCGCTTTCAGTTTTTTCAGTCTTGAAGGAGTAGCTGCTATCAGCGCTTCCGCCTCTCTCGGTATCGAGTTGCGCAGGTTGCCGCCTGATATTGAGGACAATCTGAATGCGATTCCGGATGAGGCCAGAAGGCCCGCCATGATCTTTATCGCATTGCCCCTGCCTTCGTGGATGTCCGTTCCCGAATGTCCGCCTTTGAGACCCTTGACCTTTACGGTTACGGCCTGAAGTCCTCCGGGGGTCTTGACTCTTTTGATACCGAATTTCAGATCTGTTTCTCTGCCGCCTGCGCATCCGATGTACAGGATTCCGTCTTCCTCCGAATCAAGGTTGATGAGTGTCCTGCCGTGAATGAGCGACGCATCCATTTTGACCGCGCCGGTCAGCCCTGTCTCTTCGTCAATTGTAAAGAGAAGTTCAAGCCCGGGATGAGTGAGCGAGAAATCCTCCATTATGGCGAGCATTGCCGCGCAGGCAATGCCGTTATCGGCGCCGAGCGTCGTTCCGCAAGCCTGTACCCATTCTCCGTCCCGGACCAGTCTGATCGGGTCCTTTTCAAAGTCATGCTCGGTATCCTTGTTTTTCTCGCAGATCATATCCAGGTGGGCCTGGAGGATTACGGTTTTGTCATTTGCACTGCCCATGGCAGGTTTATAGACGACCACGTTTCCAGCCGGGTCAGTTTTATAGTCAAGGCCGTATTCTTGTGCCTTGGCTATGACGAAATCCCTTGACTGTGCCTCGTTTTTGGAATTCCTCGGGATTGCCGAGAGCTGGACGAAACTCTGCCAGAGCGACTTTGGTTCAAGGCTGCTTACCGTATCCATTAATTTACCCCCCGATTGCTTTTTTCAATGTCCTGGTTTCAAAGAAGGATTTCAATGTCTGATGTGGTATTGATGTTGGAAAATATCCTTAACGGATCCCCGAATTTATTTATAGATAAATTTCCTATATATTCCGTATTCATCTGTTCGATGAGATTCAATATCTTGAATCTGTTCTTTTCCAGCAGCGTTTTTATGACCGGGATTGCGGCTTTTGAATAGATTGCATGCAGAGGCTCAATGCCCTTTGACAGTCTCGGTATTATTATGTCCGCCTTTTCCTTGAGTCCGGCCATATAACTGATAAGTTTCATATTGAGATTTGGCATGTCCGCAGCGAATATAAAGCAGTAAGGATTGGCTGATGAGACTAGCGCCGTATATATTCCACCGAGCGGCCCACATCCTGGAATGATGTCGGAAACAGTCTTATATCCTGCAATCTCCTGCCTGAAATGGCCGACAAGGATTATTTCCGAAAACAGGGGGTTCAGCACGGAAACGACCTTTTCCACCAGCATGACGCCGTCAAGAGGCTCTATCACCTTGTCGCGGCCGAAGCGGCGGGATTTCCCGCCGATCAGTACCGCTGCTGTTATATCCGGAAGTATGCCCTGTTCAATCAAAGGCTAAATCCACTTCAATATGCCAGCGAATACGATCAGCATGACCGCGTTCAATGCGAACATGCCGCCGATCACTCTGATCTGTGTTTTTGGCTGCCAGTCATAACAGTACATCGCTACTACCCAGAAAGGGATATATACAGTAATGAAGACGGTCAGTGCGCCCCACCATGGATAAACCCAAACAAAGCAGGGCGTCTTTACAAGGAATATCTCGAATATCGAAAAGAAGGCTGCATTAAAGAGGGCTATTAAAAGCCTGTTATTGATGCCTAATATTTTTGCCTTGGGGTCTTCAGGCAGGATTTTGCTGAATATGAGGCCTGCTATTGAAAACATCAGACTCAATTCGACCCCGACGCCAATAAGCAGCAGAAAGGCAGTGCCCGTCGGGACCGTCCACAAAGCATGACCGGTAAAATGCTGAATAAGTGCGTTTACGATTTCCACAAACCAGTGGACCATGTAAAGTGAGAGCCCTGCCGCAATACCCTTCCAGTTCTTTTTCTCTATCTCATTGAAATAGACATAAAAAACCAGAGCAAGAAGAGTTATCACATACCACTGAAAAGGCTGGCCGCTCCTCAGGATGCTCAATGCCTGATCTGTCGCCTGGGGGTTGTTAAGCATAATTTGCCTCCTTCATTTTATTTCTTTATGGAGATGCCTATTATCAATAAACTTGTTCGCGTCGTCAATTGAACAAATGGTTATATTAAAGCTTGCTGAGTAAAACCACACTGTGTTAACGGATTCCTATGCAAAACAGCCTAAAGCATGTCGCAATAATAATGGACGGCAATGGCAGATGGGCACAGAAACGGGGGCTCCCCAGACTATCAGGCCATGAGGCCGGCGCCAGGGCGACCAGAAAGATTGTCGAGCTTGCCAAAGAACGCGGGATAAAATATCTAAGCATTTATGCCTTTTCATCCGAGAACTGGCAACGACCTATTGAAGAGGTTGAGGGATTATGGCAGCTGCTTGACCGTTTTATTGACGAGGAAGTTGGAAGGCTCAGGGAAACAGGGGTCAATTTCAATGTTATCGGTGATGTATCAAGACTTTCCGGCAGGCTCCAGACAAAAATAAGAAATACAATTGATCTTACAAAAGAAAACTCTGATGTCTTTCTCACAATCGCGCTAAGCTACGGCGGCAGGGATGAGATTTTAAGGGCGGTCAGGGCAATTGTTAAAGACGGTGTCGCACCCGAAGATGAAGAGGCCTTTAAAAGATATCTTGATACAAGTGAAATCCCTGACCCGGATTTATTGATAAGAACAGGTGGAGAATGGCGCATAAGCAATTTCATGCTCTGGCAGATCGCCTATACCGAAATATACTTCACGGATATTCTATGGCCTGATTTTGACGGTGCTGCGCTCGATAATGCAATTGCATGGTTTACTTCAAGGCAGCGCCGCTATGGAATGACAAGCGAACAGATCGAGGAAAAATAATGATCACAAGACTCTTAAGCGCCCTGGTTCTGATTATTGTTCTGGCCTTGCCGGTTGCATTCGGCCCCGCATGGGTGGTGCTTGTGTTTGCGATGATCGTCGTACCCTGGTGCGCATTCGAACTCATGAAGGCGACATTGTCTAAAACCGCACACGTCCTGGGCTACATCCTGATGGTGGGAACCGAGGGATTACTTTGGTATGCACATAAGGGAGACTTCATGCTGCTCTTCATGGTCAGCACATGCACTGCTCTATCGATAATTATTGCAGGACTCTACCTTTACGAAAAAGGATGGGCGACAGGCAGGGATGTTGCCATAGCCCTTTCAGGGCTTGTATATCCGTCAGGGCTTTGCTGCTTCGTTGTGATGCTCAGGTACGCGCCTGACGGCAGGTTCTGGATGATATTCGCCATTGTATGCACATTTATTGCCGACGGCGGTGCATATTTCGCCGGGAGGTCTCTTGGCAGGCACAAGCTCAGCCCGAACCTGAGCCCAGAGAAGACGATCGAAGGCCTTGCAGGAGGCATAGCGGCAAGCATGGTGTTCGGCTTAATTTTTGCCCTATGCTATACAAAAATCTCAGAACTGACGACGGTGTGGGAGCCCTTGATAAGGACGTATCCCGTATGGCTTTACATAGTGCTGGGGTTAGCGGCAGCGCTTCTAGGCCTTGCCGGAGACCTGAACGCATCAATGTACAAAAGGGAATTCGCGATCAAGAACTTCGGCAACGTCATCCCCGGGCACGGTGGCATGCTCGACAGAATGGACAGCGGTATAACGGTGGGCGCCGCTCTCTACATAATTCTGAGCTTCATAATCTGAGATGGAAATGATCGTACAGATTGCATATGCCGAAATATACTTCACGAATATTCTGCGGCCTGATTTTGACGGTGCAGCACTCGATAATGAAATTGCATGGTTTACATCTCGGCGGCGCCGTAACTGAATGACATGCAAACAGGTTGAGGGTAAATAATGATCAAAAGACTTTTAAGCGCCCTGGTTCTTGTTATTGTTCTGGCCCTGCCAGTGGTATTCGGCCCGGCATGGGTTCTCCTTCTCTTTGCCATGATTGTAATACCATGGTGCGTATATGAACTTATGCATGCAACTCTTTCAAAAAGCGCTTCCGTCCTCGGTTATATCCTGATGGCGGGTACCGTTGGCTGTTTATGGTATTCGTATCAGGCTGATTTCTTCCTGCTGTATGTTATCATGGCAGGGATTACTCTGAGCATTATTATTGCTGGACTTTACCTTTTCGAGAAAAAGATGGCGACAGGCAGGGATGTCGCGTTGGCTCTCTCGGGAATTATCTATCCCATCGGGCTTTTTACTTTCTGGGTACTTTTAAGGAATGCCCCGGATGGTAGGTTCTGGATGATATTCGGGCTTTTATGCACATTCATTGCCGACGGCGGGGCATATTTTGCCGGGAAGTATCTTGGAAAGCATAAGCTGTCTCCACGGCTGAGTCCTAAAAAAACAGTCGAGGGGCTGATCGGGGGCATTGCTGCAAGCGTGATATTCGGGCTGCTATTGGGGCTGGGCTATGACAAGATAACGGATTCAGTCTCCATTATGGAGCCTTTCATAAGAACTTATCCGGCGGGTCTCTTCATCCTGCTTGGTTTTGTAATCGCACTGCTTGATCTGGCAGGCGATCTCACAGCATCCATGTTCAAGCGCGAGTTCGGAATCAAGGATTTCGGCAATATCATCCCGGGACACGGAGGCATGCTTGACCGTATGGACGGTGTCATACCTGTCGGAGCGGCTTTATACATTATTCTTAGCTTCATTAATTGAGGTTGAATATGGAAAAAGTCATAATCCTTGGATCTACAGGTTCCATAGGAAATTCTGCACTTGATGTGATCAGGTCTAATCCTGACAGATACAAGGTTATCGGTCTGTGTGCCAGAAAAAGCTCGATTCAACTTGCAGAGCAGGCGCGGTTTTTCGGTGTTGAAGATATTGCCATTACCGATGAGACGACAGATGCAGGCGAGAAACACATAATCAAGGGACGCGATGCCGCGATAAATCTCATCAGGAAATTGTCTCCCGATATTGTTGTAAACGGAATATCCGGGGCGGCGGGTTTTCTTCCCACCCTTGAAGCCTTGAAGAAAGGTGTGAAACTCGCACTGGCAAACAAGGAATCCCTTGTGGTGGGGGGAAAGTTTGTAAAAGCCACAGCAAAGAAATACGGGGCGAAGATCATCCCGGTTGATTCCGAACATTCAGCCATTTTCCAGTGTCTTCAGGGAGAAAGAAAAGAAGACGTTGAAAAGATAATCCTGACAGCCTCCGGCGGACCTTTCAAGGACAGGCCCAGAGAAACATTCGCATCGGTCACTCCGGAAGAGGCGCTGAAGCACCCGACCTGGAACATGGGTCCGAGAATCACCATAGACTCTGCAACAATGGTAAACAAGGCCCTTGAGATCATTGAGGCGAGCTGGCTTTTCGACATGCCAGGCGAGAAGATAGATGTCTGGATACATCCTGCGAGCATAGTCCATTCGATCGTGCAGTTCAGAGACTCCAGCTTCAAGGCGCAGGTTGGCATTCCTGATATGAGGGTCCCCATTGCCTATGCCCTTTCATGGCCTGAAAGGCTTCTGCTGGATCTCCCGCGCTTTGATTTCCATGATATGATGTCCCTTGAATTTTCCAAACCCGAAGAGGGCAAGTTCAGGGCGCTTCGCCTTGCTCATGATGCCCTTAAAAAACCGGATACACTGCCGTGCGTAATGAATGCTGCAGATGAGGTTGCTGTCGATGAGTTTCTGAAGAGGAACTTATCATTTGACAGGATACCAATTATAATCGAAAGAACAATGGATAAACTCTCTGGAGAGAAGGCTGATACAATCGAAGAACTTATCGAACTCGACAGGAAGTCAAGAATAACAGCAAAGGAAATGATATGATAACAACAATTGTGGCATTTATTATTCTGCTCGGAATATTGATATTTTTCCACGAACTCGGCCATTTCCTTGTTGCCAAGGCGAGCGGCGTAATGGTTCTGAAATTTTCACTTGGCTTCGGTCCTTCAATTATAAAAAAGAAGATTGGCGAAACTGAATACATGATTTCCGCACTGCCGCTTGGGGGCTATGTAAAGATGCTCGGTGAGGGCAAGCAGAACGGCGAAGAGATGATCATGCCTGTTGATCCTTCACGTTCCTTTGAGGCAAAGCCTCTTAGAATCAAGGCGGCGATTGTTGCCGCAGGGCCGGCCTTCAACCTTGTTCTTGCTTTTTTCATATATGTCCTTGTTTCATGGATCGGCATACCCACGCTTTCACCGGTAATAGGTGAGGTTCAGGAAAAGACCCCCGCATATGACGCCGGACTGATGAAAGGGGATAAGATAGTCTTAATCAATTCCAGTCCAGTGAAGGAGTGGGAAGATATCCCTTCAATCATGTCGAATAATCAGACAGGGAAGCTTAACATTGTAATTGAGCGGAACGGCACCCAGTTCAAAGTGGAGGTCAGGCCCAAAATAGTCAGTGCCAAAAACTTGTTCGGAGAAAACATCAACCGTCCTTTAATAGGCATATCTCCTTCGGGTGAGACATTTATAACAAGATACGGCCCGATATCGGGACTTGGCTACGGCATAAATCAATGCTGGTGGGTTGTAAAAATGACAGGCATTGCATTTTCCAAGATTATTGAAGGGACAGTCCCGATCAAGGAAAGTCTTGGCGGGCCTATCATGATTGCGCAGGTCTCAGGTAAATCATTCAAGGCAGGTCTGCTGCCTTTTCTTGGCCTCATTGCATTTATCAGCATAAATCTGGCCATAATAAACATCCTGCCAATACCCGTACTTGACGGCGGGTATATACTGATATTTCTGATAGAAGGCATAATAAGAAGACCGCTCAAAGACAAACCGAAAGAGATTGCCCAGCAGATAGGGCTTTTTATTCTTATACTCCTGATGCTGTTCGCCTTTTACAATGATATCGCCAGGATAATCGCAGGCAAGTAAGCATGTATATCCTTGCAATTGACACCTCGACCGACATCTGTTCGGTGGCTGTTCTCAGAGATGAAGAACTCCTTGAAGAAACAAGCCGGAAGGTGAAGGCCGGCCATTCGGGCACGGTCCTGAATCTCATCGACGAGGTGCTGAAAAATTCAGGCCTTAATAAAAAAGATATCAATCTGATTGCAACCGGCCTCGGCCCGGGGTCGTTCACGGGCATCCGAATCGGTATTGCCACAGCCAAAGGTCTGGCTGCAGCTCTGAACTGTGAAGTCAGGGGTGTTGTTACACTGGATGCCGTTGCAGCGAATGTGCCCAAGACCGACAGGCATATAATGCCTGTACTGGACGCCAGAAAGGGTGAAATTTTCTGTGCTTTGTATGATAAAGACAGACATAGACTATCGCCTCAGGTCAATATCGAACCGTCTCAGGTCAAAGACATGATATCCGGGCCGACACTTTTTACAGGAAACGCCATAGCTCTTTACGATGAGGTATTCAGCAACAGCCTTGGAAGCCTGTATCAGGCCGCAGATAAAGATCTGTGGTATCCAAGGGCTGCGGTTATAGGAAAGCTTGCTCTCAACCCGTCTTTTGCGGTTAAGGATATCAGTCCCGTTTATATCCGTGCCTCAGATGCGACCCTGCTTTTGAAAAGGATATCACCTGAATCCTGATTAAGCTTTTTATTGACGCCGTCGCTTTAAAAAGGATACCATCCGGTTTGCCTCAATCGATATTAATACTGCCAGGAGGTGTCTAGTGTATAAGGATTTATCAGGGAAAACAGCTCTTGTAACAGGTTCGGGAAAAAAAACCGGAATAGGTTATGCAATTGCCGAGAAACTTGCCTCAAACGGCGCAAACATCATCATTGCAGACATGGGGGCGCTTGCCGGCGCGCAAGGTGAAGTGAGTACCGGCACAGGTAATGAAATGGCAGCCATTGTATCCGAACTTAAAGAACGTTTTAACGTGGATGCGATGTCTGTGGACGTAGATGTGACAAACAACGGTACGATTGCTGCAATGGCAGAGGCTGTAAAGGTCAGATTCGGCAGGGTCGATGTCCTTGTAAATAACGCTGGTGCCTCGTTCGGTGTGCCGAATTCATTCCTCTATTATGATGAGGCGGCATGGATGAAAACGATAGACGTCAATCTTCACGGCCCCTTCAGGGTTTCAAGGGCGATAATTCCCATGATGCCGCCCGGGTCGAGCATTATCAACATGTCCTCACGCGCAGGAAAGGTCCCTCCGTTATTCAACGGAGCTTATGCCGTTGCAAAATCCGGCCTTATCATGCAGACAAAGGTGATGGCGAAAGAGCTTGCGCCGAATATCCGCGTTAATGCAATAGCCCCGGGTCAGATCGGCACGGAACTCGAGCACTGGAGATTCGGTCTGGAGGCAAAGTTCTTCAATACAACGATCGAGGACAGAAGGCAGGAGATGATAAAAACCATACCGATGGCGAGAATAGGAGATCCGGCTGATGTGGCTAATCTGGCGGCATTTCTGGCGTCATCCGAGTCATCGTATATAACCGGTCAGGCCATAAACATGACCGGCGGGCAGCTGATGGAGCTGTAAAAAAGAAAATTAAAAAGAAATTAAGGAGGAAGAATAATGGAAACAGTAATCGGCGGAAAGCTTGCTGCAGATGCGCTTATCGATCTTGGGATAGAATATATCTTCACGATCTCGGGGGGACATATCACACCCATCTACCAATACCTTGAAGGTTCGAACGTAAAGCTGTTCGATACGCGCCATGAGCAGGCTGCGTGCTTTATGGCAGAGGCAGTGGGACGTCTGACAAAGAAGCCGGGAATTGCAATGGTAACGGCAGGCCCCGGTTTTACTAATACACTCTCGGCAATTGCCAATGCGAAGCTTGCAAACTCTCCGATGGTACTTATTTCAGGCTGTGTCGGCATAGAAAGCTGCGAGAAACTGGACCTGCAGGATATGAGACAATTCCCAGTCATTGAGCCGATAGTAAAAAAGGCGTTTTTGTGCCAGAGGGCGGAGCGCATCCCTGAATTCATAGACATGGCATACCGTACCGCGATTACCGGAAGACCCGGACCCGTTTACCTTGAGCTGCCTGTAGACGTGCTCAACACGCCAGTGAGCATGGACAGGGTTAAAAAGACAAAAACCATTCCCATGTCCAGACCTGTCGATCTTGAGAAGACTCCAAAACTGATTGAAATGATACTTGCCTCCGAAAGACCGCTGATCATAGCCGGAAGCGGGGCATGGTATTCTGGAGCGGAGGATGAATTAAAGGCATTTGCCGAAATGACAGGCATCCCTGTAATGACGGTCAATGCAGGCAGGGGGGTTCTGCCCGACACGCACGAACTATGCTTTGAAGGCTCTCTTGCAATCAGACCGGGGGCTGCATTCATGGCGAACGCATCAGCGGATCTCGTCATACTTTTAGGTTCAAGGATAAGCCTCTATTATCTGTTCGGCGATGTCTTCCCTGCAACGGCCAAAATGGTGCACGTTGATATCGAAGCGGAGGAGATCGGCCGAAACCGCTCGATCGATCTGGGCATTGTCAGCGATGTCAAGGCCTTCCTGGGCGAATGCACCAAGGTTATCGGCGCCAAGGCCTTCGGACCCGGGATGCAGAAGAAATTCAGACCATGGGTTGAGACACTCAAAGAGGCTGATATCGCAGGAAAGGCAAACATGAAGGAAAACTGGGAAAGCTCAGGTGTTCCCATTCATCCCATAAGACTTATGAAAGAGCTGAATGACATCATGGACAGGGAAGATGATATCATTATAACCGATGGAGGCGATACGCAGGTCTGGATGGGTATGACCCGGACAGTGAGAAAAGCCGGACATTATATGGACAGCGGCCTGTACGGCTGCCTCGGAGTGGGCATACCTTACGCAAACGCCTCTAAGCTCCTTAATCCTGATAAAAGGGTACTGCTTGTGACAGGCGACGGTTCAGTCGGCTTTAATTTCATGGAATTCGAAACCGCAATAAGAAAATGCCTGCCCACAGTCGTAGTCATAAACAACGATCTGGGGTGGGGCATGATAAGGCATTCCCAGCAGCTCAGAATGGGACATGCAATCGCATGCGGCACCGAGATCGGTCCGATCCAGTACCAGAAGATGGTCGAGGCGATAGGAGGCCTTGGAATACTTGTTGAAAAAATTGAAGACGTAAGACCTGCAGTTGAAAAGGCTTTTGCATCGGGCAAGACCTGCTGCATAAATGTCATGACTGACCCTGCGCCGATAAGCCCTGGAAGTGTGGCGCTCGCTAACATGGGGGCGTATAAGGCTTAAATGAATTGTTAAGCGGGTGGTAAAAGAAGGGACGCGTGCTTTGCTTGCGCGCCCCTGATTCAAGTAAAATCAGATTTCCCGGGATAAGGGAGGCAAGGATGAAGGACGAACAGGGCTATCTCGTTTCAAAGCGTTATGCATGGTACGTATTTTTCCTGCTTTTCCTGCTTTACATGTTCAACTACATGGACAGGCAGGTTATTGTATCTCTCTTTCCTTTTTTAAAGGCGGAATGGTCGCTTAGCGATACACAATGCGGATTTTTCGTAGCGGCGGTATATTGGGCTATAATCATTTTCACCTTTCCTATTGCCCTTCTTGTCGACCGCTGGAGCAGAAAGAAATCTATAGGGATCATGGCTCTACTGTGGAGTGCGGCAACGGCGGCCTGCGCTTTTACAGGCAGTTTTTATCAGCTTTTCGCTACAAGGACAGCAGTCGGAATCGGTGAAGCGGGTTATGCCCCCGGCGGAACCGCAATGATTTCAGCGGCATTCCCGGAAAATAAGCGAGCCTTTGCTATGGGCCTGTGGAACGCATCCATCCCTCTCGGCAGTGTTCTGGGAATAATAGGCGGGGGCATGATTGCCGATCATTTCGGGTGGCGGCATGCTTTCGGATGGCTGGCAATTCCCGGGGCGATCGTGGCCCTTCTTTTCTTCCAGATCAGGGACTACAAGACCGTTGATCTTACAAAGACAACCGAACCGGGCAAAAAAGTTTCAATGGGTTTTAAAGAAATCAGCCGTGATTTTATATATAAGCCATCGCTCATTTTCGCTTATCTCGGGTTTGCAGGCAGCGTCTTTGTAACGACCTCGCTTATAAGCTGGCTTCCAACTTATTACCACAGACTTGAAGGGCTTCCGATGGCTCAGGCCGGAACCAAAGGCTCACTTGTCCTGCTTCTTGCGGTGATAGGGACTCCGCTGGGAGGTTTTCTGGCGGACCGCTGGCTTAGAAGAAGAGAGAATGCCAGGCCGCTATTCTGTGCGGCATCTTCAGCAGTAACCGCCGTGACACTTTTCATAGCCTTTTCTGTCGTGGGCGATAACCTGGAATATCCGATACTGCTTTTTGCCGGCATGGCGGGGTCGGCTTTTGTCCCAGCGGCGGTTGCAATAACGCAGGATGTTGTTCATCCGGGTGTGCGCGCGATATCGTATTCCCTGTGCGTGATTGTTCAGCACCTGCTGGGAAGCGCCCTTGGCCCAATTTTCATAGGCTTCATGTCCGATAAATTCGGTCTTGTGACTGCCCTTAAATTCCTGCCGATATTTTCACTGTTTGCAGGGGTGATGTTCCTGATGGGCTCTTTCTGGTATGTGAGAGACTATGCAAAGACGGAAAAAATTGCAGTTGAAGTTCAGGAATAAATAAACCTTAAGGCAACCCGTACATCGTGCGGGTTGCCTGTCATGACTGTTATTCTTCTTCTATGGATTCGTCATAGAACGATACGTAATCGGTGCGGTTTTTATCAAGAAAACTCATGGCAGAGCGCGGATGGATATTGAGCTGACCGGTAATCATGTACGGGATGTCGAAGCCCCAGGATATCTTCTGCCTGAGCGGTACGATGTGATCCTGTATGCATTTTATAAAAGGCCTTTGATGGAACTTGGGATTCTTAAGAAAACCGAGCAGAAGTTCAATCGGACAGTTGCCTGCTCCACGCCCCAGACCAGCAACTGTTGCATCCAGAAAGCTTGCACCAAGTATGAGCGCCTCGATTGTATTCGCATATGCAAGCTGCTGGTTGTTGTGGGTATGTATACCGACCTGTTTGCCTGATGCCCAGGCATATTTGAGATATTTGCGCGTAAGGGCCTGGATGTCTTCCGAATACAAAGCACCGAAACTGTCGACAAGGTAAATGACCTTGACCTCGCTCTGGGCGATTATTTCAAGGGCCTCGTCAAGCTCATGTTCTCTGACAACGGAGATTGCCATGAGGTTCAGCGTTGTCTCATAGCCCTTGTCGTGAATGGCCTTTATCATATCCAGGGCGGTGGGAACCTGGTGAATATAGGTTGCCACGCGGTACATGTCTATTACACTCTGGGATTTCTGCGGGATATCTTCATGATAATCCGTGCGCTCAGCGTCCGCCATGACGGAAAGCTTCAAGTCCGTATCATTGTCACCCACGATACGCCTGACATCATCTTCACTGCAGAATTTCCATGTGCCGAATTCAGACGGGGAATATATCTTTCTCGAACCCTTGTAGCCTATTTCCATATAGTCGATGCCTGCGGCGACACAGGTGTCATATATCGCCTTGACGAATACGTCATCAAAATTGCAGTTGTTGATGAGGCCGCCGTCACGGATCGTACAGTCGAGCACTTTTATGTCCGGCCTGAAGGTCAGCCAGGTGCCTTTTTTTTCAGTTAAGTTGCCTTCTGAATTTCTCTTTTCCATACAAACTCCCTCAATATATTCTTTCGTAACCTGCCGTCACATGCAGAGGTGCAAGTTCAAATAATTGCCATTTCAACAGATTTTAATCAAGAGCAAAAAACTGTCTGACTATCATCCTACCGTGATTCGCACCTTTAAAATGCGGTTTTTCCTCATGCGTTCTATGCCCAGCCTCAGGTTCTGCCATTCGATATATTCCCCTTCCTTGGGGATTCTGTCGAGCTGTGAATAAATAAGGCCCGCAACCGTATCCACATCTTCGGGAAAATCGCGGTCGATTATACGCTCCAAGTCCCTCAGTGGAGTGCTTCCGTTCACGATGTACGTATACTGGCCAACGGGTATGATGCCCTCAACCGGCTGGTCGTGTTCGTCCGAAATATCGCCTGTTATCTCTTCGATTATGTCTTCGAGTGTAACGATGCCCTTGACCGTGCCGAACTCATCGACAACAAAGGCCAGATGGCTGCGGGTCTTCTGAAAGTCTATCAGCTGCCTGTAGGTTGACTTTGTTTCAGGGACAAAATGGGCCTCTCTCAGACAGTCCCGCAACGAGAAGGCATCCTTATTACTAAAAAATCTCCATGCATCCCTGGTATGGAAATAGCCTATAATGTTGTCCGTTGTGCCGTCATAAACAGGGTAGCGGGCATATTCCTCTGCAGTAACGATCCTGATGATATCATCTAGCGATGTATTGATCGGAAAAGAGACCACGTCACTCAAAGGGATCAGTGCCTTGCGTACGGGAACGGTATCAAGATCGATGACGTTCATCAGCATTTTTGCCTTCGGTTCGGTTATCGCCCCGTCCTTGTGTCCGACATAAATGGCCGAGCCGATGTCTTCTTCCGTAATATTCTGTCCGTGTGAATCGGGATTTACACCAAAGAGTTTTGCGATTCCCATCGATACAAAATTAATCATGTATACCAGGGGTTTTAAGATAATGATCAGCCATTTCATTGGAGTCGCTATGATCAGCCCCAGGTCATCCGCCCTGTAGGCGGCAATGATTTTAGGCGTAATCTCACTGAACACCAGGATCATGAAGGTCATTATTGCAGTCGCATATAAAATGCCCTCGCTGCCGAACATTACTACAAGTACAGCAGTTGCAAGGGCGGAATTCAGGATGTTTACAAAGTTGTTGAGCAGGAGCAGGGTGCTCAAGAGTCTGTCCGGTTCCTTTATAATTTCATTGAGTCTTCTGGCGGAATGATTTCCCTCTTCCGCCATGCGACGTATTCTTACCCTGTTGACACGCATAAGGGCAGTTTCGGCAGCCGACGTCAGGGCACCTATTATCAGAAGAATCACAAGCGGGATAAGATAAAACAAATTTCCCATCAGTCTCCTCTATCAGAAGAGTGTTAACTGTTCTTTTCGGCGTCTGAGTGTTTCATCATTAATTTCCGGGCGTTCATATTCAATCATCTGCTTCTGCATTCCGGCAGGCGCATCCTTCAGGGCGCTTATGACACCGAACACACCGTCATAGCCGGGTTTCCTGATTACCCTTCCTGAGCGCATATTGGAAACCGCAAGTCCCAGTTTTTCGTCAGAGGCCTTGACGATATCCTCAATAGGGACATCAAGAAGGATGTTCAGTTCAGGGCCGAGCTTCTTTATCAGGGATTCATAGATTCTCTCAACCTTTGCTGAAGCAGGGCCGACATCGAAGCATTCCCCGAGCAGTTCTTTCAGTGGTATTGCATAATCAAACGGCCTTGCCTTCGGCGCTGTGCCATTAACCCTGTCAGACAATTCATGGACGCGGTATAGAACACCTATGGTAAGAGGCTTGCCGCAGACCGGGCAACGGCCATTAAGCTTTTCAGTCTCGTCAGGTTCAAGAGTAACCCCGCAGTCTCGATGGCCGTCCAGATGGTACTTGCCTTCTTCCGGGAAAAATTCGATTGTACCGGCAAGGCCTGAGCCTGTTTTCATGGCATTAAGCATTTCATAATAGCCAGGTTCGCATTCGAAGATAGTCGCCTCCCGGCCCAGCTTGTCTGCGGAATGTGCATCCGAATTCGAGACGAGAAAATAGGCATCAAGACTTTTCACCATGCGGTTCATGGGCGGGTCGGATGAAAGCCCTGTCTCGCAGGCGAAAATATGTTCAGCAAGGTCCAGGTAGCATTCTGAGATGGAATCAAATCCTGATTTTGAGCCAAGCGCCGAAAACCAGGGGGTCCATATGTGTGCAGGGATAATAAAGGCATCGGCGCTTGCATTTAGAACAAGGTCGAGGAGGTTTCTGGAACTCATGCCTATTATAGGCCTGCCATCGGAATTTATATTACCGATTTTTGAAAGTGCTTCGCTGATCCTTCTTGCCACACCCATATCCGGCGCGCCTATCAGGTGATGCACCTTCCTGACCCTGCCATCCTGCTTGTAAATGGTGCTGATTTCGGCGGTGAGCATGAAGGATATCTCTTTGCGGCCGGGTAGAAAGTAAAGCCCGCTGCCGTTTTCCCTGAGCCCGGTCTCGATCTCATCGAGCCATACGGGATGGGTGAAGTCTCCGGTCCCTATGACCTTTATGCCTTTAAGTTCGGCGCCTTGAGCCAGTACCTCAAGGTTGAGCGTCCTGCTGGTCGCGCGAGAAAACCTGGAATGTATGTGAAGGTCTGCAAACAGTCTCATCTAATCACCTTGTTTCTCAAACGGGCTTTATGGTATTTCAAGTTTCATGAAAGCGAAAATACTGATTCTTTTTATCATATCGACCCTTGTTTTCTTAGCATGCTCAAAGGCCAATAACAATAGCCCGGGTCAGAATGAGGCTTCGGGAGGAACGCCCGCATACGGCGATGTCTTTGTGGACTCTTCGATAGGGGATGCCTCCAACCTCATTACGATGCTTGCCACGGACGGCGCCTCCCATGAGGTAGCGGCAAATATCTATAACGGCCTCGTGAAATACGATAAGGACTTTAATATAGTCCCTGATCTGGCAGAAAGCTGGGAGATAAAAAACGACGGCAAGACAATAATCTTTCATCTGAGAAAGAACGTGCTCTGGCATGACGGCAAACCTTTCACCGCAAAGGATGTCATGTTCTCATACAAGATCATAATCGACCCAAAAACACCAACGGCATATGCGGAAAAATATAAAGAGGTGAAGTCTGCCAGGATCATCGACGACTACACGTTTGAGGTCAATTATGACAAGCCGTTTGCCCCCGGTCTCATAAGCTGGGGCCTGGAAATGCTGCCAGAACACCTCTTGAAGGGAAGGGATATAACGACGACCCCGCTTTCGAGGGCTCCTGTCGGAACCGGCCCATACAAGTTCAAAAGCTGGAAGACGGGCGACAGGATAGTTCTTGAGGCATTTGACAAGTACTTCGAAGGCAGACCCTATTTTTCAGGAATAGTCTACCGTGTGATCCCTGATCAGGCGACACAGTTCATGGAACTCAAGGCCCAGAATATCGACATGATGGGCCTGACTCCGCTTCAATATATCAGGCAGACCGATACGCCTGATTTTAAAAAAAATTATACCAGATATAAATATCTGGCCGACGGCTATACATACCTTGCTTTCAATCAGAGAAGGCCGCCTTTCAACGATAAAAAGGTCAGGCAGGCGATAGCCTATGCAATCGATAAGGATGAGATTATCAAAGGCGTGCTTATGGGACTCGGGATGGAAGCGACCGGACCTTATAAACCGGGTACCGTCTGGTACAATCCGAAGGTGAGAAAATATCCGTACAATCCTGAGAAGGCTGTCGAACTGCTCAGGGAGGCCGGTTTCGCGGATTCCAACAATGACGGGATCGTGGAGAAAAAAGGCAAACCGTTTACAATCACAATTATTACAAACCAGGGCAACTCCCTGCGTGAAAAAACCGCTCAGATAATCCAGCAGAGGCTCGGCAGGATAGGCATCAAGGTAAACATAAGGATTGTTGAATGGACATCGTTTATCAAGGAATTCGTTGATAAGTATAATTTCGATGCGATAATCCTGGGTTTCAATATCCTGCAGGATCCTGACTGCTATGCGGTATGGCATTCAAGTAACGCCGTTCCGGGCAATCTCAATCTGGCCAGCTTCAAGAATGCCGAAGTGGACAGGCTTATTGACGAGGGCAGGCACACATTCGATGCGAAGAAAAGGAAGGCCTGTTATGACAGGATTCAGGAGATACTGGCCGAAGAACAGCCTTTTGTTTTCCTTTATGTTCCCTACAGCCTGCCTATAGTAAGCTCGAGGATAAAGGGGATAGTGCCTGCACCCGCAGGAATCAGCTATAATTTTACCAAATGGTATGTCCCGAAAGATATGCAGAAGTATCAGGTAGTACCTTGACATGCTCAGATATCTCTTAAAGCGCTTATTAATCCTGATTCCCACTTTCATCGGAATCACTATAGTCTGCTTTGCGGTCATACACCTGGCCCCCGGTGAGCCTACGGCTTTGCAGTCGGAGCTCAACCCTGACATTTCGAAGCAGGCTATAGAACGCATGAAATCACATTACGGGCTGGATAAGCCCGTTTATGTCCAGTATGCCCTTTGGATGAAAAATCTTGCCCGGCTTGATTTCGGGAAGTCGATTTCATCCGATGAAAGGCCGGTATGGAACAAGATAAAGGAAAGGCTGCCAATAACAATTTATATAAATATTTTAGCCCTTGTGCTGGAATTCCTCCTTGCCATACCGCTCGGAGTTCTTTCGGCCGTCAAACGGGGGAGTCTTTACGACAGGTCGGTCACTGTTGTTGTCTTTATAGGATTTTCAATGCCCGGTTTCTGGCTTGCACTTATCTGCATGGACTTCTTCGGCGTGAGATTGGGCTGGCTTCCGATTTCGGGTGTCATATCGCCGGATTTCTCTCAACTGGGGGCGGCGGGAAAAATATGGGACGTAACAAAACACCTTATGCTGCCTGTCTTCATTTCCGCTTTCGGCTCGCTTGCAGGCCTGAGCCGCTACATGCGCGCAAGCATGCTTGAGATTGTTAAGCAGGACTACATCCTGACCGCCAGGGCAAAGGGCTTAAGCGAATTTGTGGTCATTTACAGGCATGCCATGAGAAACGCCATGCTGCCGGTCATAACAATCCTGGGTTTGTCCATTCCGGGGCTTATCGGAGGCAGCGTAATCTTTGAGAGCATATTCGCCATTCCGGGTCTGGGGCAGCTGTTTTACCAGGCCATTATGATGCGGGACTACAATATGATAATGGGAAGCCTAACGATAGGAGCTGTTCTGACTCTGCTCGGAAATCTAGTGGCCGATATCGCATACAGCGTGGCTGATCCGAGGATAAGGGTGAAGTGATGGGATTCTGGAAGCGTTTTCTGGCTGACAAACTGGCCATAGCGGGACTTGCTGTGGTTCTTGCATTTTTTGCCGTGTCTGTCCTTGCTTCGGCCATTGCGCCATATGATCCGGGCAGGATCGATGTGAACAATATCCTATCACCGCCATCGGCAGAGCACCTTCTCGGTACCGACGACCTTGGAAGAGACGTGTTATCCAGGATGCTTTACGGTGCCGGGATTTCGCTTAAAGTGGGGTTTGTAGCGGTCGGCATCGCCGTCCTGATAGGAATAATCCTGGGAGCGGTTTCGGGATATTACGGCGGATGGATAGATGTTGTAATAATGCGTCTGGTGGATATCATGCTGTGCTTTCCGTCATTTTTTCTTATCCTTTCCGTGATAGCTTTTCTGGAGCCGAGCATTTTCAACATTATGGCGGTTATCGGGCTTACGTCGTGGATGGGCATAACAAGACTGGTGCGTGCTGAATTCCTTAGCCTGAAGGAACGCGATTTCGTACTTGCGGAAAAGGCTATCGGGGCTAGTGCTCCGAGGATTATCTTCATGCATATCCTTCCCAATGCCCTGGCGCCCGTGCTTGTATCTGCAACACTGGGCATCGCAAGTGCTGTCCTTACAGAAAGTGCGCTCTCGTTTCTGGGAATCGGCGTTCAGCCGCCCGTACCCAGCTGGGGTAATATGCTGACACAGGGGAAGGAAGTGCTTGGCGTGGCCTGGTGGATGTCCGTGTTTCCCGGGATAGCGATTTTGCTTACAGTGCTCGGGTATAACCTTCTTGGAGAGGGCATCAGAGACGCCATTGATCCAAGGCTGAAGGGATGATTAAATCACTCCTTGAAATTATTCATATGATGACACAAGATGTTTTTAATAAACCGCATTATGGAGATCTTGAGTGAAGATACTTGAAAACAACCCTATGAATATTCAAAAAGCCGAACTTATTGTCGGGATACCTTCCTTGAATGAGGCAGGGACAATAGCAAACGTTGCCGTTCAGGCGGCAATTGCGCTCGGTGAATATTTTCCGGAAACATCATCAGTAATCATAAATTGCGATAACAACAGCACTGACGGCACAATGGAAGCCTTCATGAATGCCGAAACAGGTGAAATTCCCAAGATATACATAACCACACCCGAAGGTATCAAGGGAAAGGGAAACAATATAAGAAACCTCTTCAAAAAAGCCCTGGCCCTTGAGGCAAAGGCGATTGTGATAATCGATTCGGATATAAGGAATATTTCTCCCTTATGGATAAAGAAGCTCTTTGAACCTCTTCTTGCAGGATTTGAGTATGTGACGACATTGTATATGAGGCACAAGTATGATGACCTTCTGTGCTCGCTCTTTACCTATCCAATGACCAGATGCCTTTACGGCAGAAGGGTGAAACAGCCTATGGGGGGAGAATTCGGCCTGTCTGCGGCAATGGTGAAGGAGCTCCTTAAAAGCCCTCTGTGGAACGAGGATGTTTCGCAGTTCGGCATAGATCTGTGGATGACCGCAATTGCAATAAACGAAGGAATGCAGATTTGCCAGGTTTATCTCGGCGCGCCGAAACTCCATCATGCCAGGGATTATATAATGGAGATTACACCCCTTTTCAGGCAGAGCGTTTCAACGGTTTTCTCAATGATGGAACCGTTCAGCAAAGGGTGGTCAATTACAAAATGGAGCAAGCCTACAGCAATATTCGGTTTTGATGAAGGCGAAATACTTATGCCTCCTGAGACAATGGTGAGCAGGGAAAAGTTGTATTACAAGTTCAAAGCAGGCTTCTCCGACAACTGGGATGCCTACCGGGCAGTGCTTTCGGGTGAAAATTTCCAGAAATTGAGGGAGATCGCATCACTTGAGATGGACAGCTTTGAGATGCCCTCAAGCCTCTGGGCGAGGATTCTTTTCGATTTCGCAATCAGGTTTAATCAGAAGACCTGCGACAGACCCAGAGCAATGGAGTTACTGTTTAAAATGTATCAGGGAATGGTACTGTCGTATGTCAACAAGACATCATCGATGAATAACATGCAGTCTCAGGAGATTGTTGAAGAGATATGCCTGCAGCTTGAGCAGACAAAGCCTTATCTGGTCGACCGCTGGAAGAAATAAGGAGGAAAAAATGGCCAAGGTTCTAATAGTGGATGACGAGAAGCATATCCGGTCACTTTATTCAGACGAACTTAAAGAAGAAGGTTATGAGGTTGCCACTGCTCCAGATGGAAATGATATCTATAACCTTATCGAAAACGAAAAACCCGATGTTATCCTTCTTGATATAAAACTGGCCGACAGCAATGGCCTTGACGTCCTTCAGCAGATAAGGAACAGGTATTATAATCTGCCGGTTATCCTTTGCAGCGCATATGGCAGTTTCAAGGTCGATATCAAAGCCATTGCTGCTGATGCATATGTCGTCAAATCCGCAGACCTGTCCGAACTCAAAAAAAGGATCGCCCAGGTACTGGAAGCAAACGCTTCACTGAAAGAGGCCTGATAAATGGACAAAGCGGATCTTCATGTGCATACAAAGGCCTCCGATGGAGACCTGACTCCGGAAGAAATTGTAGAACTGGCCGGAAAAAGAGAACTCCTTGCAATAGCCGTTACAGACCACGATACTATGACTGGTGTGCCACAGGCCTTGCAGACAGGCAGGAAGCTTGGTGTAAATGTCATTCCCGGTATAGAGATAAGCGCGGTGTATGATCCGGGAACACTTCATATGCTGGGCTATTTCAAAGAGTTCCCGGCAGGTCTTGAAGATGATCTTGAGAAAATCCAGAAGGGCAGGCTCGATCGGTTTCCCAGGATAATCGAAAGGCTCAACAGTATCGGATTTGATATAACCATTGAGGATGTAAGCAGTATCGCAGGTAATGCACAGATAGGAAGGCCCCATATAGCCAAGGCTCTTATAAAAAAGTCATATGTGAAAGATTTTGACGAGGCCTTTGACAAGTATCTGGGAAAAGGAAAACCCGCCTATGTTGAAAAGGAAAAGCTCACATGGGAAGAGACAATAGGGCTTATAAGAAAGCATGAGGGAATATCCGTACTGGCCCATCCCTTTACGCTTGAACTTGAAAGCGGTGGATTGAAAAATCTTATTATCCGCATGAAGACGTCGGGTTTGAGCGGTATGGAGGTCTATTATCCTGAGCATACGTATGAACAGACAAAACTGTATAAAGCAATTGCCGAAGAAGCTGGGCTTATCCTGACAGGCGGTACTGATTTCCATACCCATGATAGAGGGGCATTGCTTGGCGATTGCGGAATAGGCGAAGAATGCCTGAAAATTATTCTTGATCATCTCGATTATCACTGATTTTAATACAACCAAGGAGACGGCTTATGTTTTCAAACGGGGTTCTCGAACAGATAGGAAACACACCGATTGTCAGGCTAACTGCATCTACAGGCGCCAATATATATGCGAAGGCCGAGTATCTGAATCCGGGCGGAAGCATTAAGGACAGGATTGCGCTTTTCATGATCGATGATGCGCTGAAAAGGGGCCTCCTTGATAAAGACACCATAATTGCCGAACCGACTTCAGGCAATACCGGTATAGGCATTTCACTGGTGGGAGGGTTGATGGGGTTCAAAGTTATTATAGTTATGCCTGAAAATATGAGCCAGGAGAGGAGAAAGATTATACGTGCACTGGGTGCTGAGCTTGTACTTACACCTGCTGAAGAAAGCATTGAAGGTTCAATAAAAAAGGTTAATGAAATAAAGGAAGCATACGGAAATGTCTTCATTCCGAATCAGTTTGAAAATCAGGCCAATCCGCTTGCTCATTACATTACGACAGGGCCCGAGATATGGATGCAGCTGGGTCGTAATGTGGACATGTTCGTATCAGGACTCGGAAGCGGCGGAACACTTCAGGGCGTAGGAAAGTTTCTTAAAGAAAGAAACCCTTCAACCAAGATTGTTGCAGTTGAACCGAAGAATGTATCCGCCCTTCTCGGGCATGAACCCGGGCTTCACAGGATTGAAGGCATAGGGGATGGTTTTATACCCCCTGTCCTTGATACATCAATCATAGACGAGATCGTAGAAGTCGATGACGATGATGCCGTTGAAACGTCACGATTACTTGCCAGGAAATCAGGACTCCTGGTGGGTACTTCTTCAGGTGCAAACGTCTGGGCCGCAACGCAGATGGCGAAGAAATACGGAAATCAGAAAGTGATAGCAACGATACTTGCAGACAGGGCGGAAAGATACTTCAGCACAAGTCTTATATAAAATTCAAGGAAAATTAATTCCATTTTTATTGCTATTCTTTGCCTCGAATATAAGGTGTTATAAATTTTAGAGGTTTTAATAGCAAGGAAATTAGCAATGTTACAATTTTCTTGGATTTTGGCATTAACATTGCTACAATTTAATTTGTAATAATGTCTTCAGGAGGAAATAATTATGAAAAGATTTTTTACATATACCATTATCTGTGCGCTCTTTGCCGTAATGCTGATGGGTGCGAGTTCCTGTAACTTCATGACATTGAAGGTTTTTACAAATAACAGCGCCTGTGAAACTGCGACTGCGACAATGATTTTATCTTATTATAAAGGCACCATGATTGGAATACCGCAAACATTTACATTTTACGATCCGGGGTTTGGGCCATACACCGCACCGGATCCCAATGCATCGTCATACAATTTTTTACCTTCACTGGACTATATTATCACAGTTCAGGATCCGGGCAATGGTTTAACGGCTCCGGCCGGAATCTCCATTCCGAAGATAAAGGCATCCGGTAATGTAGAGGTTTATGCACCCTTCAGATATAAGGATGCGGATTCTGCACTGGTGGTCTGGAGCCTTGACGGCAATGGGTTGAACTATGCGACAGACGGTGCAGGATCAACGGTGAATGCTTTAAATATACCCGCCGAAGGGATATCCTGGATAAGTTATACCAACCCTACTGTCGTATTTCCTGAAGGTTCAAGAGATCATAATGGTATTAAAATTAACAATAGCGCCACAACATCGCCTTCAGCGGTTATTGATTTCACCGGTGCGAAAGGCGTTACAATTGAGATGTGGATCAATGCAGATGCCGTATCAGGAAATGCATTTAACCTGTTCCAGATCGGTGACAGCATGTCAGGATATTTTGACAGCAATGGAATTTCATTTACTGCGGGTTCGACAACAATAGCAGCAGAATCCACATTAAGCTCCGGGGTATGGTATCATGTTGCATTTTTATACTCGAATGCGGCCATGAAGATTTATTTTAACGGCAGGGAAGTGGCATCGGCAATTGTAGTTCCAACAGGACTTACACCGACAGGCAGTACTCAGGTTTATGTCGGAGGAAACGCAACAGCTCCTTCGGTTAATCTGAGTCTGGATGAGGTCAAGATTTTCGCTTATGCAGCCAGACAGATTAATATCTCATATGACGCACTGATAGTACCTGAAGATACAGATAAAGACGGCATCTGGAATTCAATCGATAATTGCCCCAATATGGCAAACCCGGACCAGATGGATACAGACCATGATGGTTACGGTAATGCATGTGATAATGACGACGATGGTGATGGTGTTCCTGATTCTTCTGACAACTGTCCGCTGTACCCGAATATCAATCAGCTTGACAGCGATGGCGATGGTTTGGGGAATGCCTGCGACAATTGTCCATTTGTAGCAAATCCCTTGCAGGAAGATTATGACGGTGACGGTGTCGGAGATGTATGTGACAACTGTCCGACAATGTTTAATCCGGGACAGGAAGATACCGATCATGATGGTATCGGTGATATCTGCGATCAGAACTGAGATTATAATACAGTTTGAACTAAAAAAAGAGGGGCTTATAAGCCCCTCTTTTTTTTATATTTTTTCAGGAATGAATTATTACGGAAGGATGGAAATTTCTACTCGGCGGTTCATTGCCATGCCTTCCTCAGTACTGTTCGCAGCAATTGGACGGGTGTCTGCATAAGCTATTGCACACATCTTATCCCCGTTGATGCCGCCTGTTTCAAGGGCCTCCAGAACTGATAGTGCCCTTGTTTGAGAGAGGTACCAGTTATTCGGATATGTTTTTCTCAGGCTGTCAGGAATTGGTGATTTGTCCGTATGGCCGCCGACTTCGATATATGCAGGGTCAATTTGTTTTAATCCCTTTGCGATTTTAACAATAAGCTTTTCACCCTTTGGTTCCAGCCATGCGCTTTTGGGGCCGGCAAAAAGCTCTCTCTGCGGTATTATTATCTTTATTTTGTCATTATTCTTTATAATGAAAACCTGTTTTGCTTTACGTTCCAGGTCTAGCAGATTCAATATGTATTCATATGCCTTTACCGAACGGCTGCTGGTATCTTTTCTTTCCTGAATTATTGTTTTGTAGCTGGACATCTGTTGAAGAAGTGTCTTGTTGTACTGCAGTGCTTCGATGTTTCTGTCAAGAAGCCCCTGCATATCCTGAAGGCATTGGTCCTTATCGATTTTTGACTTTTTCAGATCCTCTTCGAGGGCCGTAATCCTGGCCTTCATGATCGTGTTGTCCTGGGAAACTACTGCGCATGCCTGTTCGCATACTGAAAGCTGAGTCTCAACCGTTTTATATTCGGATTCCGTATGTCTGTGTGCGCATCCTGTAATTAATAAAATGATTGGAAATATTATAAGATAACGGTTCATATTTTACCTGCCTTGTGGAAAATACCCTTAAACAAAAATTGTGTCAATGTGAAGGGGGTAATCAATATCTTAGTATATCCTTCAAGGGATCATTATTATAGAGCGGTCAATATATGGGGTCCATCCGGTGTTATGGCAATTGTATGTTCGAAATGTGCAGACAGTCTTCCATCGGCTGTCAGTGCAGTCCACTTGTCTTTTAATATCCTGATTTTCCACGTCCCCTGATTTATCATGGTTTCTATGGCCAGGGTCATTCCTGTTTCCAGAAGAGGTCCTGTGCCCTTTTTCCCATAATTGGGAATCTGTGGTTCTTCATGAAGTCTTTCACCAATGCCATGGCCCACAAAATCCCTTACAACTGAATATCCGGCATCTTCCGCGGTTTTCTGAATAGCCGAAGAAATGTCATAAAGCCTGTTTCCGGGAACTGCCTGTTCAATGCCAGCATGCATGGCGGCTTCGGAAGTCCGCATGAGAGCTTTGGCGTGAGCTGGCACTTCCCCAACGGGCAGGGTAATTGCGGCGTCAGAGTAGAAGCCGTTAAATAAAACACCGACGTCCAGACCGATTATGTCTCCTTCCTTCAGCTTTATCTGACCAGGTATACCATGGATTATGCAGTCATTGACAGATGTGCACAATGTTGCAGGATATCCCCTGTACCCCTTGAATGCGGGTTTTGCATTGTTCATGACTATGAACTTTTCCGCCTCTGAATCCAGCTGGGCTGTAGTAATTCCCGGTTGAACCATAGGCTTGATATGTTCAAAAAGCATTGCAAGGATTCTCCCTGCATCTCTCATCTTTGTTATTTCAAGGGGGGTCTTTCTCGGTATCATCAGTTCAGGACCTTTTTCAGCGGATATTCTATGATTCCCTTTGCTCCGGCTTTGAGAAGTTTCGGTATAAGGTCCCTGGCCTGAGATTCCTTGATTATTGTTTCGACCGACAACCAGTTCTTGTCATGCAAAGTTGAAACAGTTGGTGATGTCATTGCGGGCAGCATCGATATTATTTCATCTCTGCCCTCGACAGGGACATTCATTTTAAGGCCGGTCATATCTGATGCGGCAAGCGCGCTTTTAAGCATCATCGAGACCTGTTCAATCTTGTTTCTTTTTGCTTCATCTCTCCATGATTCCCTGTTGGCTATTATCTTGGTGTTTGTAACGAGAAGATCCTGCAAAATCTTAAGATTATGGGCTTTTATCGTCGAGCCTGTTTCTGTTACTTCGACAATGGCATCAACCAGACCGTCAACAACCTTTGCCTCTGTTGCTCCCCATGAAAATTCGACGTCAACATTTATACCGCGTTCCGTGAAATATTTTTTTGTATAATTGACAAGCTCGGTTGCAATTTTTTTGCCCTCGAGGTCTTCAGCCTTTTTTATATTCGAGTTTTCTGCTACAGCCAGTACCCATCTTGCCGGTTTTGCGGTTGCCTTTGAATAGACAAGGTCTGCCACTATCTCGACATCGCTTTCATTTTCCAGTATCCAGTCAAGCCCGGTCAAAGCCATGTCAAACAGGCCGTTTTCCACATATCGGGATATTTCCTGAGCACGAACAAGCGCACATTCAATTTCCGGGTCATCAATGGTCGGAAAATAGCTTCGTGAACTCGGTACAATACGCCATCCGGCGTCCTTGAACAGGTCTATCGTGGACTGTTGAAGGCTCCCCTTTGGTATTGCAAGCCTTATAATACTCATTTTTTGTAAACCTCCTTTGGATCAAAAATCCTTTCGCCGTCTGTTATAAGTTTATTGTCAAAGACTTTTCTGTAAAAACATGACCTGTATCCTTCATGACATGCGGCATCACCTATCTGCTCCACTTTAATAAGCACCGCATCTTGGTCACAATCTACCAGTATCTCATGAACGATCTGGACATTTCCGGATTCTTCCCCTTTCCTCCATAATCTGTTTCTTGAACGGCTGAAATAGCAGGCCCTGCCTGTTGCAAGAGTTTCCTCAAAGGCCTCTTTGTTCATCCATGCTATCATCAGAACCTCGCCGGTTCTGTAATCCTGGGCAATTGCCGCAACGAGTCCGCCTGATTTTTCATAATCCAACATTATGCTCATAATATGCCTCCGCTTATCAGCGCTTAACAAATATGCTCTTGGCGGTCAAGGATTCCATCCTTCAGGAATACATTTATTCAACAGGCCTCAGAAAGCGGCATGTCTATTGAATGTTCTTGACATAGTCCTGAAATGGCTTATATTTTTCCACTAATGCCGTACATCAAGGAAAAAAGGATATTCGAACGAATTCCGGTGCCCAATGTCTTTGGCCTGGTAGAGGTCAAAGGTGTCCGAAAAGATGTATCAATCGTCAACGCATGCAGCGGAGGTATGTGTATATCCGGTGCAGCCGTACCGATAGGGACTGTTGTCAAACTCCATATTGACCAGCCTGAGTCTGCACAGGGCAAAATATCTCTGTACTGTAAAGTTGTGTGGGCTCAGAAAAACAACGGAAGTTCCATGTCCGGTCTGGCCCTTCTAAACACCAACAGGATACTTTTTGAAAAGGATCTGGAATACTACGGTAAAATGCTTGAAGCTGTCGTCATTGAAAAATAGGCCGTTATTGACTGATTAACCGCCGATCCTGTTCATATCCCCTTTTCCATTTTTTCCATCTATGTGTATTCCATGACCTGGTTTTAATTTTACTGATTCCTTTATAAATGAAGACAATTCCTTATCGCTGATTCCTTTCCTCATTATACTGAGCAGATCAATGCTGTCTTCCGAAAAAAGGCATAGTTTAAGATGTCCGTTTGCAGTAAGCCTTATGCGGTTGCAGCGACTGCAGAATGAATGTTCGCTCATGGGATCGATAAAACCGATTTTACCCTTTGCCCCTTTTATTTTGAAAACTCTAGCCGGACCGAGGCCGCCTTTAACGGGATCAAGTGTCCCATATTCGGATTCAATGATATCCTTGAGTTCTTCTGCCTTGAAAACATTGCCGTTACCGAATCTGGCAGCACATCCCATCGGCATCAGCTCGATAAAGCGTATCTCTATGTCTTTATCAAGCGCATGCATGGCAAAATTGATTATTTCATCATCATTGAATCCTGATATTGCGACCACATTTATTTTTACTATGAATCCAAGCTCTATCGCTTTCTCGATGCCCCTCATCACATTATCAAAGGCATCGACTCTGGTAATATATGAGTACTTTTCTTTTTTAAGGGTATCCAGACTTATATTCAGTCTGGTGATGCCTGCCGACTTCAGGTCTTGAGCTGCTTCATAAAGGAGAACGCCATTTGTTGTAAGCGATAGGTCATTGATTCCTTCAATTTCTTTTATCCTTTCAATGAAGCCCAATAAGCCTTTTCTGATGAGAGGCTCACCACCCGTAAGACGGACTTTATCAACCCCCATTTCCGAGCATATATGAATAATTCTAAGCATTTCCTCATAGCGCATGATGCCTTCATGAGGAAGCCACTGAACTTCTTCATCCGGCATGCAGTACCTACATCTGAGATTGCACCTGTCGGTTATGGAAATGCGCAGATACCTTATTTTTCTTGAAAAACCGTCAATCAACATGCTTGCCCGTTCTCCACAGGCCATACTGTATTGCATCCCTGACGGGTTGTGTCAAATTATAGATTTGCCAGGCCTTCGATTTCCAGAAGATAGCGTTTTTTTTCTAACCCTGAACTGTATCCCCCGATTGTCGAAGCTGCTATAACCCTGTGGCATGGTACAATAATTATCAGGGGATTTCTGCCGCATATCCCGCCGACTGCCCTTGCAAGCCCCTTATTCCCTGCATCAGCTGCTATTGAACCATAGGTTTTTGTCTCTCCATATGGGATTTCGGAGATTATCTTCATTACTGTTTCGGAAAGGTTCCCTGGAGTTGTTTTATGCCCGATTTTTCTCAGCCAGAGGGTATCATTGTTTCTAAAATACAAGCCGCCGGTAAAAACCTTCAGAGAGCCTTTCAGATAAAGAGAAAGCTCATCGGTGAACCAGTCGAGTTCTCCTTTGTGATCCGGGATGCCGGTGTTTATTGTCGGTTCCCACGAAACTGAGGTTATAAAGTCCTTGTTGCCTGTTATAAAGATATTTCCCAGTGCCGTATTAATCTTGCATTTATGCAGATTTGTCTGTTCCATTGGCACCATTAAAATCAATCATGCCTACAAGCCTTTCAAGGAGCAGTCTTGTTCTTCTCTGTTCTTCGAGAATTGCATCCATTGTTCTTTCAAGTCCGTGATTAACCACCTTCTCGTCAAAAGATACTTCCCTTACAGATGATGGATTGGAATCGATGGCGGCAAGCCTTATAAGGCGTGAAAAAAATTTGTCCGTTTTTGTTTCAATTTCTTTCTGGCTTAGCAGCGTCGATGTTATCATCCTATAGCATCTGGCAGTATCGGATGTCGGGTGTTTAACGATCAACGGGATATGTTCGCCTGCAGCAGGAATGGATATATCATCAAGTAAGACAGGGCCAACGTAATTGATGTGAGTATTTACAAAGCGCTGTGAGACAAGAGAGAGCTTCCTGAATAGTTCGTGGCCGGCGGAATAGTCCTTGACCATGCTTGCAAACATCGAGAATCTCGGATTTTCCCCATTCGACCGTAATTCCTTTATCAATGCATATGACCCGGTGAGGGATTTGTCGTCATTGTTTATGGCGATGACGATTTCAGGTGCACCTGAAAGAAAGCCCAATGTCCTGCTTGAAACCCCGCTGGGGGCATCGGCTATGATAAAATCATATTTTGCCGTTATGTTTTCCAGGTCTTTGCTGATGCAGTTAACCCTGTCTTCATCGGGAACATCGATAATTCTTAGCCCTGACGATGCAGGGATAAGGTCAATTTTATATCCGGTTTTGATTATAATATTTTCAGGATTGGCATCACCTGCAATAACATCCACGAGTGTTTTAAGGGGCATTATTCCCATCATTACATCCAGGTTGCTCAGGCCCATATCCGCATCCACAAGCAGAACCTTGAAATCCATTTTGCCCAGAGCTATACCGGCGTTAAGGACGAAGCTCGTCCTTCCGACACCATCTGACCCTGAAGTAACAGTAATAAGTCTTGGCATGATAATTACCTCTATTACATTACAACCAGTACTACAACACCAGCAAATAGAGTATTTTTCAATAGCAAATTTATCCTTGCAATTGAGCAGGTGTCTTCAGATATGATATGTACACCAAAGCATTTAAAATAGACAGGAGAATTGAATGTCCACTCACGTGACAAGCGATGATCTGAAAAGGTATTTTCTTAAGGATAGATTTGCGTCCTATATAGGCATCGAACTTTTAGATGCCGGAGATGGCAGGGCAAAGGCCAGGCTTGAAATCAAACCGCATCATCTTAACGGCGTGGGTATCGTACACGGGGGCGTCACATACACTCTTGCAGACCTTGCATTCGCTGCAGCAGTCAATTCAAGAGGGCATGTGGCACTGGCGATAAGCAACACCATATCTTATGTGAAGGCGCCGAAGGGAACGGTTATCTTTGCAGAGGCTGCAGAAGTGACAGCAAACCAGAGGCTTGCCACCTATGCAGTTAATATATTTGACGAAGAAGGCGAAATCGTATGTGTTTTTCAGGGAATGGCCTATAAAAAGAGCCAGAAAGTGGATTATTTTGAAACAGCCTGAGGAACCGCCGGATAATTGCCAGGCAGCCGTCAGAAGATTCTTATCATTATAAATATTGCCAGCAGCGCCACACCGATGGCAACCTGGTGTTCATTGTTTTCTATAGCCTGTGCGAACGACCAGGGTTTCATTTCAGCATCCGAGTAAGGAAGAGTTTTAGTGGGTATTAGATAAGGTACTTCGCTTTTATATTTCAGGAATTTTTCCCCGAAGTGCTTTTCAAGTCTTGCCCATTCCTTTTCCTGCTTTCGCGGGATGTATGACAGGAAATAAACCGCTGTTGCAATAACCCATATGACCGAATTTCTTGCCATGATGCACATGCCCGTTGCTATTATAAAACTCCCGAGATACATCGGAGATTGGATATATGCATAAGGTCCTGAAGTTGTGAGCTCTTCATTCTTCTTTATATGACCGGTTGCCCAGAAACGAAGCGCCTCCCCAGCTGCGACAATCAGAATACCGAAGAAGCATGCCATAACTGATGGATTTGCCAGTATTACAAGCAGTCCGGTCATGGCATAAAGAACCGCTGTCCTGCTTGTTATTTTTTCCAGTTTTCGCTGGATATCCATTCCTGCCTCCTCGAGACGATATGTTTGAGTAGACTATACGGTCCCTTCTTCCTGTTTCAGACCGCGCCAGCCAAGATAGCAAAGTGCCGATATGGCCGCAAGTCCGAGCTTGTGTTTCAGGAGGAAGGACAGAAGTATCCTAAGAAATTTAATTGCCATTTTCAGACCTATAATTGAGGCGATAATCAGAACGACAATTTTTATTCCATTGACCGCATCCTCTTTCAAAAACCCGTACCTGATGCCGAGTTCACTTCTGAGGGCCTTTAATTCAGCAATCAGGGCATCAATATCCTTTCTCATTTCTGTCTCAGACATTTTATATCCTTTCCAGCCTGGCTGAATGAAGCCCTGGCACGTGCTAAGTCTTTCTTTGCCTTAATGAGCCCGATAAGGGCCAACAGAATTCCCGGGATAACAAGTGCTCCGGCAACTATGAGTGCCGCCGCCCAGGGCTGAAGCCATATGCAAAGGATAAGCACCGAGGTGACAAGAAACATGAGTCCGCCCAAAGCAAGCAGAATCAGCCCCGCAACTGCAAGGGCTAAACCGACAGGAGCCTGGGATAATCCGGCCTTGACCTCTTTCTTGACATACGCCTTTTCCATGCCGGCCAGTTTCATAATCCCTTTCAGGTATGTTAAGACAAGGGCGGGCAACGATAGTTTTGGTATTTCTTCAACCTTCATCAATCAATCTTCCTTAAATTTTAATCAATTCCCAAGGAGCGGCCGTTTTGCGCTCTTGCGAATTTCTTTTTCATCGGCCCATTCAAGAAGGCCGGTGGATATATTTACTAGATTAAGAGTTATTTTGAAATAGACATCCTCAACCTTGCCAGCCTTTTTCTTTATGGACGTGATTTCACCGTAAAGAAAATAGTCCGCACCGACCTGTTTTCCGATATTCTTTCTCGTGCCGGGGTCTACATAGTCTGTCAGATTCTGATATTCAAGCTGTTTTATGATTTCGTCGTTTGCTTCACTTACAGCCGAAAACTGCACCCTTCCGGACTTGAGCAGGGTAACCTTTATCTTGTCCGTTATGGATTTTGTGTCTATGTGCTCGTCAGTTTTGTTCTTGACGTTTGATACATACATGACAGGCCTTTTCCCTGACTGAAGAAGCGGTGTTGCAAGAAGCGAGTTCACCATCTTTTCAGCGATCATCTGCAGATCGGTAGAGCCGAAGTCCGCTGTGACTGTTTCAACCTGTTCGGGATTGCCGTAACTTACATTGGGCGTGCTGGCGCATCCTGATGAAATAATTATTGCCAGAAGAATGGATAACAGTATCATAAGCTTTTTCATAATTTTGCCTCCTGGTTGGTATTTTACCTGAATTTCATCTAATTGAAAGGTGTGATTGCGTGGGGTCTTCTTATCATCATCTTGTAGCCGACGGATGCTTCGGATGGAGGAGTCGATTTGAATCCCCTTGTTTCCCCGCCGGTCAGAACCGCAGGAATCCAGTTGGTTATCGTGGATGTCTCTACCCCGCTTGAATCATACCATATGAAACGGTATTCAAAACTGACATCCCTGCTGACCTTGTTCTGAAGTTCCACCTGGACTTCGGCCCCGTTTATCCTTATTTCGCCGAAGGTTATCTGACGATTCAAGGCCCCGTCATTGATGATTACGGTCTTTTTTCCATCCAATCTTGCATCGATAATATTTGTAGCAACGCCGCCGCATCCGGCAAGAATCAGGCAGATGAGAATAAAAAGCAGACAATTTTTTTTCATATGTTCCCCCTTATGTTAATATGACTTTGAAGAGACTGTAATATTGCTGTCGGTTGCCCTTGCCAGCACGACAACATGCCTTGCGTTGGGAGGTATCTTAATCTTTTCTGAAAATTTTCCCGGAACGCCCGGCAGTGCCGTTACCGTGAGCTCGTCAGTCCCCCTTGGTACGAAAAGCCTTGCAACATGAATCTGCTTGGGAAGCGTGGACCATGTCCTCAAATCAGCCTGTTCCGTTATGGCAAATGCAACTCCTGCGGCAAGCTGTGCCCAGCCGCCGTACTGCTTGCCGGCTTCCCTTGTTGCGGTACCCTTGAGTGCTGCTCTTACAGCCTGTTTTGCCAGCAAAATCGGATAGTCGTCAAGAAGGTTTCTTGAAGCGATTGCATCAGTGTCGGACACAATGCTGGTCTCGTCAGACAAACCACCCGCAGTTATAAATCCGCCTGTGACGAGAGAGGGGATATAGGCATATACCGGTACGGCAACAGATACAAGGCCCACTGACGGAATGGGGAGCACGAGCTTGAATTCCTCTCTGTACGGGGCGAGCCCCAGTTCGAAAATGACGAATATATCAACTGAATCCTTTGGAAGAGGAGTGAATCTACCGAACCTGTTCTGCCATCTGTCAAGGTCATCCCTGTAGCCGAGGTCCCTGCTCATACGGATCAGATCCCTCTGCAGGGCAACGCAATTCGGGGCTGACAGGATGGCCTTTTTCAGGTCGATGTAGGCCTCGTCCTCTTCGCCGTTCAGTTCATAGACCAGAGAACTTATGTAGTATGCGAATGCATTCTGGTAAATGCTGACCACCGAACTGGCGGTCTCTTTCATCCTGTTATAACTGTCGCTGCCGGATGTTTTGAAGGAATCTTCATAATTCATGCCTTGGGAATCCTTCTTTGCCTTTTCAATATCCTTATAATGTTTATTATACAGGTCCTGCTGGACACGGTATGAGTTCCTGATCTCGACTCTTGCATCTTCCGTATTTCCCATCATCAGATAATTGAGCGCATCCAGAGTATGCACCATTACCTTTTCAAAATTCTGGCCTTCGTACGGGATCACCTTCTCGTTTACAAGAAGCGATGCCGTCTGATAAGCCGCCTCTGAGGCAGAGATTACCGCCTTGTTTTCCTGTTCTTTTATGAGACCCGCTGCCAGCTCAAATTCTTTGGTGCTGAACTGAAAATCGCCTGTTGCCTGCAGAAGCGTTCCCCTTTCCATTCTTATCAGAATTTCGTTGCCTGACTTTGCCTTTGATTCCGGGAATTCCTTAAGGGCCTGCTGGAAATTCCCCTGTGAAATGCTGATCCTGGCTTTTTCGGTATCTCTCGTATAGTTGCTGAAGGCCGCACAGCCGCTCAATGCTGCAGACAGAACGAGACACAAAATTACATAAAAAAATCTTTTCATTAATAATTCCCGGTCACGGTTTAAAACCTGTCCTTTTCTTTGAGTTTCTCATAGGGGTCTCCCGGCAATATCAGAAGGTCCCCCTGTCTGACAGAGGCTTTTGAACCGCTAAAATTCAGCGTGCATGCCTCCTTCTGTACCGAAACTACAGTTGCTTTTCCAATAACGGTTTCCTGTTTCCCGATTATTTTATCGGTATCGGGGTCTTTAATAGATTCTCCTGTCCTGATCACATTATATACGTCTCCTGCGTTGATCCCGAAATTGCTGCCCCTGTTTGCGGTTAATGTGCTGTCCTCAACGTTGATCACCCTGAAAGGAAAGAATGCATTAACCGTTTTTGTTGTGAGGTCATTGCCTAGGGCATCGTACAGGTCATGCATAAAAGGTGTATCGAAAAAAGGGTCATACTTTTCAAGTTCTGCACCATAGGCCTTTTTTTCCAGGGATTTTGTCCGTACTGCTATGCCTTCTCCAATTACAGAGCTTATGATTCTGCCTGTGGCTGTCTCAATTATCCTCAATTCAACCCTGATTACACCCTTGTCCCTTACCTGCTGTTGCTCGGTATAGGGTATTTCCCTTATTTCAAATCCAAGGTCTGCCTGGAAAACCGTACCTATGGCAAGGTATTCGGCGCCTAGCATCTTTCCTTTATTTATGGCGGATGCGGGATCCGTAAGGCCTGCTTCACTCATGGATATCTCACCGAGTATCCTGTCCGCCTTGGCGCGTTCAACCACCGTGAATTTGCCGCTTTCGACCAGATGCCTTATAAAGACGTCGGTGAGATTCGGCAGTTCGATTTCCTTTAGCCTGCTTCTGCCGTTTTGAATGTTTATTTGTGAGTATGTCGTCCCGCCCCATGGGGTATAGCTGCTGACGTTTGTTGCACTTATCCGGCCTGTATTATCTACGGTCCATACGGACAGCCTCGGAACGGCTATTGTTATCATCTTTGCATATGCAGGCCAGCAGCACAGAAAAAAAATCACCAGTAAAATGAAAATCGGGCGGGCTGATTTTCTTATCATGAGAGGCCTCATATATTATCAGTTGAATGCGACTCCAAGGCTCACTACAACGCCTCTTCTGGTGTGATATCCAAGGCCCATCATAAAGCCCTGCACCGCATAACGAAGCCCGAGCATGCCGGTTACTGCATTCTTACTTGATGAATCAACGAGGTATCTGGTCCCTAGAATGGGATCTGTAACCGTCTCTTCGTTCCACCATGCGTATCCTCCTCCTAGATTAAGGAAGAAAGAAGGGGCCAGCTCTGCGCCGAGACATATGTTTGCCTCATATTCATTACCGTCATAGTAATCGCTCGATGGAACATAGCTGCCCAAACCTGCCGGCAATTTTCCATTATAACTGGGGACTTTGTTGCTGCTTTTGGGGACAGACACCGAGAAACCCACCCCAGCACTGAATGACCCGCCGGTAGGATGAAGACTTGAAAGGAAGATGCCTCCGAATTCCGCACCCGCACTCCAGTTCCCGGCGCTTGTTGTATCTGAAGGGGCGCCGAAACCGAAGTTGCCCAGTACATATCCTCCGGCATAAGACATACCCGGTACCGCAAGTGTAAGAAGCATCAGTATGCATATTGTTTTTTTCATGACATGCCTCCAGTGAATTATTGATGTAATAAAAATCTGGCTGAACATTAACATGAAAGCCCTTTATTCTACAATAAGGCATTGTTGGCGGAAGCTTCAGCTTGTTTGTTTGCGGTGAAATTTTTTCTCAAAGCTCTGGAATATTATAAATGTGAGTGTTAATATAAAAATTCATTCTTAATTAAGGATAATACCATGGAACAGGCGATTCAAAGGGCAAAAATACTTATCGAGGCGCTGCCTTATATAAAGGATTTCAGGGGCAGAAGGATTGTAATCAAATATGGCGGGCATGCCATGATCGACCCTGAACTCAAACGCACTTTCGCACGCCAGATAGTACTCCTTCAGTATGTGGGGATTCAGGTCACGGTTGTGCACGGTGGAGGACCGCAGATAAACGAGGCTTTAAATAAGCTTGGAGTAAAGTCTTCGTTTATCGAAGGAAAGCGTGTTACGGATGAAGAAACGCTTAAGGTCGTGGAAATGGTGCTTTCAGGCCAGATAAACAAGGAGATAGTGAACCTTATCAATATAGAAGGCGGCAAGGCCGTCGGCATATCAGGCAAGGACGGAGGGCTTATAAAGGCTGAAAAGCTGCTTATGAAGGACGGTGCGGATGGAAAGCCGGTTGACCTCGGGCTTGTAGGCGAGGTTTCAGGTGTTGATAACGGCATTGTGGACACGGTGGAGGCCGGAGGATTTGTTGCGGTAATCGCACCTCTTGGGGTGGATAAGAAAGGCCGCACATATAATATCAATGCCGATACCGCCGCCGCAGCCATCGCATCAAGCCTTAAGGCTGAAAAGCTAATACTCCTCACAGACGAAGCCGGTGTCCTGGATAAGGGGGGAAGTCTCATTTCCAGTATATACTATGACGAGATTTCCGACATGGTTCTGAATGGCGTTGTAACAGGCGGCATGATACCAAAGATAGAATGCTGCAGGGACGCCATAGGTGCCGGTGTCAGGAAGGCCCATATCATTGACGGCAGGGTTCCCTATTCGATACTGCTTGAAATGCTTACCGACAGCGGGATAGGCACACAGATTACGAAAGGATGAAAGAAGTGGAATATTTAATGAACACACCGGCAAGACTGCCGGTCGGACTTGTAAAAGGAAACGGCTGCCGGGTAACGGACGAGGCAGGAAAGACATATCTGGATATGGTCGCAGGCATTGCGGTCTGCAATCTAGGCCACTGCCATCCTGCGGTTGTCGAAGCCCTCAAATCTCAGGTTGAGACCCTGTTCCACTGCTCCAACCTGTACCGCATACCGGTACAGGAAAGGTTTGCAGAAATGCTTTCCAAGAATGCGTTTAATGGAAAACTGTTTTTCTGCAATTCCGGGGCGGAAGCGAACGAGGGTGCAATAAAGCTTATAAGGCGGTATTCTGCCGATAAAGGTAAACGCGGGTCAAAAATCATCACCTGCTCCGGCTCATTTCACGGCAGGACCATAACAACGGTTGCTGCGACTGGCCAGATCAAGTTCAGAAAAGGATTCGATCCAATAACCGAAGGATTCGTACATGTTGATTACGGCAGTATCGAGGCTGTAAAAGAGGTCCTTGACGAGTCCATTGGCGGGATAATTCTTGAACCTATTCAGGGTGAAAGCGGCATACGGATACCTCCCTCCGGTTATCTTGAAGAACTGAGGGATCTCTGCGACAGAAGCGGCATTCTTCTGTGTCTGGACGAGGTTCAGACAGGGTTTTCAAGGACCGGCAAGCTCTTTGCCTATATGTACGAGAACATGACACCTGATATCATGACCATGGCAAAGGCCATCGCCAACGGATTTCCGGCCGGTGCAATAATGGCCAGAGAAGAAGTTGCCGAGGTCTTCGTTCCGGGTACGCATGCATCGACCTTTGGAGGAAACCCTCTTGCAATGGCGGCTGGGCTTGCAACGCTCGAGGTTATGATAAAGGAAGATATGCCGTCGCGCAGTATGAAGATGGGGGCCTATTTTACAGGCAGGCTACAAGAACTCAAGAAAGTGCATCCGTCATTGATTGAAATACGCGGAAAAGGTCTCATGATAGGCGCAGAATTCGATACGGACATCAGTTTTATGACGAAAGAAGGGCTTGCCAGGGGAATTCTGCTTAATACCATTGGCGATCGGATAATAAGGCTTGTGCCTCCGATCGTTATAACCGAATCAGAGATTGACATGGCGGTTTCTTTGATTGATGAGATACTCAAGGAAAAAGGATTATGAAAAGGGACCTTCTATCATTAAGAGATCTCACAAAAGAAGAGATATACGGGCTGTTCGATAAATCCAGAACCTTTAAAATGGGAGATGTGCCCCAAAGCCTTAAAAACAAAGCCGTAGCGCTTGTCTTTGAAAAGGCCTCGACGCGCACACGGATTTCCTTCGAAGTGGGCGTGTTCCGGCTGGGTGGACACCCCGTGGTTCTGATGCCCGGGGGAAGCCAGATGGCCCGAGGTGAACCGCTAAAGGACACGGCCAGGGTGCTTAACAGGTATTGCGACATGATCGTCATGAGAACCTACGCGCATTCCAATGTAGAGGAAATGGCCAGATATACTGATGTGCCGGTAATAAACGCCCTGACTGATTTGCTCCATCCCTGTCAGGTGCTGGCTGACTGCTTTACAATAATAGAGAAATTCGGAAGTATCGAAGACCGCAAAGTCGCATGGCTGGGTGATGGATTCAATATGGCCAATTCATGGATAAACGCTGCCGCCATTCTTGGTTTTGAGCTCATGCTTGCCTGTCCCAGGGGTTATGAGCCTGATGCCGGGATTATGGACAGGGCTGTCAGGGAAGGGGCAAAGGTGAGCCTTGTAAGCGATCCGATGCTTGCAGTTAAGGGTGCAATAGCAGTGAATACGGATGTGTGGGCCAGTATGGGCCAGGAGGAAGAAACACTTGACAGGGTAAAGGCATTTGATGGTTATAAGGTTACTTCTGAGATCATGGATCATGCGCTTCCAGATGCAGTTTTCATGCACTGCCTTCCAGCACACAGGGACGAAGAGGTCAGCGAGGAGGTTTTCGAGGGACCACGCTCGATCGTGTGGGACCAGACAGAGAACAGACTTTATGTTCAGGAGGCCGTAATGGACTTCCTGGCATCACATAAATAAGGAGAGATGCAACATGGCAAAGGCAAAGAAAAAGATTGTTCTTCTGTATTCAGGCGGACTGGATACTTCGGTTATGCTCAAATGGCTTCAGGATGAATTAGATTATGAAGTGATCTGCTACTGTTCAGATCTGGGTCAGGCTGAAGAGCTTGACGGACTTGATGCTAAGGCAAAGAAAACCGGGGCAAAAAAACTTTATATAGATGACTTGAGGGAAGATTTCGTAAGAGATTACGTATTCCCGGCATTCAGGGCCGATATCGTTTATGAGGGCCTTTACCTCCTCGGGACATCGCTTGCCAGGCCTCTGATTGCAAAGCGCGCCATTGAGATAGCCCATAAGGAAGGGGCCGAAGCGGTCGCCCACGGTGCAACCGGCAAGGGTAACGACCAGGTGCGTTTCGAGCTTACATTCTGGGCGCTGGATCCGCATATAAAGGTGGTAGCCCCGTGGAAAATGGACGAATGGAAGCTCCGTTCGCGCGATAAGATGATTGACTATGCAAAAAAGCATGGCATACCGGTGCCCGTGACCAAGGCGAAGCCTTACAGCATGGACAGGAATCTGCTTCATATCAGCTATGAAGGCGGCATACTGGAAGACCCGTGGAATGCCCCGAATGATGACATGTACATCCTGTCAAAGTCACCTGAGAAGGCGCCGGACAAACCCACTGAAATCACCATCAGTTTCAAGGACGGCGATCCTGTGGCCATTAACGGCAAAAAGATGTCGCCTGCAACGCTCCTTGCAAGGCTTAATGAACTGGGTGGAGAAAACGGTATAGGCCGAGTCGATATCGTCGAGAACAGATATGTAGGTATGAAATCGCGCGGCTGCTATGAGACGCCCGGCGGGACAATAATGAAGATCGCGCACCGTGGAATCGAACAGATCACCATGGACAGGGAGGTCATGCATTTAAGGGATGAACTCATGCCGAAATATGCAAACCTGGTTTATTACGGCTACTGGTTTGCCCCTGAAAGGGTTGCACTGCAGAAGCTTATCGACGAGAGCCAGAAGAATGTTACGGGTGATGTCAGGGTCAAACTCTACAAGGGCAACTGCATTGTGACGGGCCGACGCTCGAAGTATTCTCTGTATAACCCGGAGGTTGCCACTTTTGATGAAGATATGGTCTATGACCAGAAGGATGCAAAGGGCTTCATCAGGCTTAATGCCTTGAGGCTCAGAATGAGGGCTCTGAGGAAAAATGGATAAACCCTGGTCAGGGAGATTCAAGGACGAGACTGATGCTTCAGTAGAAGCGTTCACCGAAAGTGTGAGCTTTGATAAGAGGCTCTGGCGAGAGGATATTGAGGGTTCTATCGCCCATGCAGGCATGCTAGCATGTTGCGGCATCATTTCAGGAGAAGAAGCCGGAGTTATTGTTAACGGACTGAAAGCGATCGCTCTCGATATAGAAAACGGTAATTTTAATTTTGATCCCAAGCTGGAAGACGTTCACATGAATATCGAGGCCGAGCTTATAAAGCGCATCGGTAAGCCCGGCAAGAAGCTCCATACCGCAAGAAGCCGCAATGACCAGGTGGCCCTTGATCTGAGGCTTCATGTAAAAAATGGCCTAAAGGATATAAATGAAGCCCTTATAGGTTTCATGAAGGTCCTGGTGGAGAAGGCATCTGATCATGTCAATGATATAATACCTGGCATGACACACATGCAGTTCGCACAGCCTGTGAGCTTTGCCCACCATCTGCTCGCCTATTTCGAGATGGCATTAAGGGATTACAGACGTGTAAGTGACGCGATAAAGGGATTGAACGAATCGTTTCCGCTTGGAGCGGCAGCCCTTGCAGGCACGCCTCACCCGATAGACCGGTTCATTACGGCAGCGCGGCTTGGTTTTGACTGGCCGTCAAGGAATTCCATGGATGCTGTAAGCGACAGGGACTTTGCCCTTGATGCCATTTATGCCTGCAGTGTCATCATGATGCACCTGAGCAGGCTTGCAGAAGAGATCATAATCTGGAACTCGCAGGCATACGGCCTTATCGAACTCCCGGACAGTTATACGACCGGAAGTTCAATAATGCCCCAGAAAAAGAACCCCGACGTGGCCGAGCTTGTCAGGGGCAAAACCGGACGTGTCTACGGAAACCTGATCAGCCTGCTTACGCTCATGAAAGGCCTGCCCCTTACCTATAACCGTGATATGCAGGAGGATAAGCCGCCGATATTCGACACAATCGATACGACATTATCCTCTCTCGTTGTCATGACTGGACTCGTCAAAGGCATAACGCTGAAAAAGGAATCCGCCATGGCTGCCGTCGATAAAGGTTTTATCACTGCAACGGACATTGCTGACTATCTGGCATCAAAAGGCGTGCCATTCAGGGACGCGCACCATATCACAGGTGAGATTGTCTCCTGGCTGATCGGGGTTAAAAAGACGATAACCGACATGACAATCGAAGACTTCAAGTCATTTTCAGACAAGTTCTGCGAAGACGTGCTGGAATATGTCAAACCCTCCTCATCGGTTGACCGTAGAAAGAGCTTTGGCGGTACCGCAAGAAAAAATGTCAGGGATTCGATAAAAAAGGCCAGGCGTATGCTTGATAAGATGAAAAACTGATTTCATCTACTGTACGAAGATTATGGATATTACGTTCTTTAAAAGAGTATTCAGAAAAAGAGGCAGTTCAGCGTTCAGACATATGGCCTGCCTGCTTTTATTTTTTGCCTTTACCCTTCCGGCCTGCGGCAGAAAGCTTGATCCGCTGCCTCCTGTTGAAGATTCCCCCGCAGTAATAAGGTCGGTAAAAACAGATGGAACGGCTAATATCATCAAGGTCAGAGTCAATGCGGATGATGCCGACATAACACTCCTGGGGAAACCTCAGGGTTTGTGTCCGCAGTGTGAAGATGATCTCATAAAGAAAATTAAAATACATACATCATCCGGTACCGTTATCTTGAGAGATGAAAAACCTGAGGAACCGTGTATGGTTTACAGGGTCCTTTTTGAAAAGGGTGACACCAGGTGGTCGACTCCGGCCAGGGTATACTGCAAATGATTAAATATGATGGAAAGGAAATATTAAAGTATGCATGACTATTCTTACATAAAAAATGAACTCTGCTGCGGCGACATAAAACTTTCAGAAATAGCAGCAGATGTGGGAACCCCTTTTTACTGCTACAGCCTGCCCACTTTAAGACGGCATATAAAGGCTTTTGAAGAGCCTTTGAAAGACGTGCCTCATCAGACCTGCTTTTCGATGAAATCAAATGCTAACATGGCAATATTGAGTTTTATGTCATCCATGGGCCTCGGCGCAGATGTTGTTTCAGGCGGAGAGCTCTTCAAGGCCATGAAGGCTGGCATTCCTGCTGAAAGGATAGTCTATTCGGGTGCGGGCAAGACAACCGCCGAAATAGACATGGCGCTTGAGGCCGGAATAATGATGTTCAATATCGAAAGCCCGGAAGAGCTTGATGTAGTCAATGAGAGGGCGGGCATCATTGGGAAAAAGGCCCCGATAGCAATACGCGTCAATCCGGATGTCGACCCAAAGACCCATCCCTATATTTCCACAGGCATGAAGAAAAACAAGTTCGGCATCGATATAGAAGGTTCGATAGCTCAATATATGAAGGCTAAAAACCTGCCACATGTGGAAACAGTAGGAATCGACTGCCATATCGGCAGCCAGCTTACTGAAATCTCCCCTTTCAGGGATGCGGCTGAACGCCTGAAAATCCTTGTCGGAAAACTTAGAGAAAACAGTATTGCTTTAAAATACCTTGATCTTGGCGGGGGTCTCGGGATTACCTATTCGAATGAAGAACCGCCGCAGCCCGCTGATTATGCAAAAACGGTTATTGAGGAAGTCGGTGGATTGGGGCTCAAACTCGTTTTCGAGCCTGGAAGGGTTCTTGTGGGCAATATAGGAGTTCTTGTTACAACGGTTCAATACAGAAAGGTAACCCCTGCAAAAACATTTATCATCGTCGATGCCGGGATGAATGACCTTGTAAGGCCGTCACTCTATGATGCATATCACGAAATAAAACCTCTTCTTGACAGGAAAACTGATGTCGAAAAGGTGGATGTTGTGGGTCCGATATGCGAATCCAGCGATTTTCTGGCTAAAGACCGCGACCTTCCTCAAGTCGGGCGCGGTGATATGCTGGCAGTGATGAGTGCAGGCGCATACGGTTTTGCCATGAGTTCGAATTACAATGCCAGGACACATATTCCCGAAGTCCTGGTAGATGGGAACAGGTACTTTGTGGTAAGGAAGAGGCAGACTTACGAAGAGCTGATCTCCGGCGAGATTATACCGGAGTCATTGCTGGGAGGATAGACATGTTTTCCGGAGCGATAGTAGCGATTGTAACACCCTTTAAAGACGGCATAGTTGACGAAAAGGCATACAAAAAGCTTATCGATCATGTTATTGCCGGCGGAGTGTCGGGAATCGTTCCCTGCGGAACCACGGGCGAATCAGCCACGATGTCGCACGAAGAGCATAAAAGGATAATCGATCTGAGCGTAGCCGAGGTCGGAGGGCGCGTAAAAGTTATTGCGGGTACAGGCTCGAACTCTACTGATGAGGCGATAAGCCTTACGAAACATGCAAAAAAGGCCGGTGCGGATGGTGTCCTGTCTGTTGTGCCATATTACAACAAGCCTACACCCAAAGGTCTTTTCGCCCATTTCGAAGCAATTGCCAAATCATGCGACATACCGGTGGTGCTTTACAATATACCCGGAAGGACGGGTATAAATATGCCTGCTGCTACAACGATTGCGCTATCAAAAATAGATACGATAGTCGGTATAAAAGAGGCGAGCGGAGACTTGAGCCTGGCGTCGCAGATCATAAAGCATGCACGTGGTGATTTTTCTGTCCTTGCCGGAGATGATGCGCTCACGCTACCGATGCTTTCTATCGGAGGCAAAGGGGTAATTTCAGTAACGGCTAATATCCTGCCGGATAAGGTTGCGGGATTGATAAAGGCCTGGGAATCAGGGGACTCGGCAAAGGCGACCGAGATGCATCTTGATCTTATCGAGTTTCATAATGCCATGTTTATTGAAACCAATCCCATTCCTGTGAAAACAGCACTTTCACTGATGGGATTTATAAACGAAGAATTCAGGCTTCCGCTGTGCAAAATGGATACGGCGAACAAGGAAAAACTGGCTATGGCACTAAGAGAGAAAGGCTGCATATAAGGAGAAGTTCAGTGATTAAAGCCGGTGTTATAGGCATAGGCGGCAGAATGGGAATGCTTATAGCCAGGGGAATAGCTGATGCCCCCGATATGGAGCTTGCCGGTGCACTCGAAATAACAGGCCACAGACTCATAGGAGAAGATGCGGGCCTTTCCATTGGCAGAGAAAGATGCGGTTGTATAGTTTCAGATAATCCAAGGGCGGCCTTTAAAAATGCAGATATTATCATAGATTTTACATTTCCCGAGACCACACTTAAAATGATTTCAATAGCCTCCGAGAATAAAAAAGCAATGGTAATAGGAACTACTGGCTTATCCGATGCACAGAAAACCGAGCTTATGGGTTATGCATGGACGGTTCCCTTTGTTTTTTCTCCCAATATGAGCATTGGCGTAAACGTAATGTTCAAGGTAGTTGAAGAACTGACACGGCTTTTGGGTGATTCCTATGACATAGAAATAGTTGAGGCACATCACAGACTCAAGAAAGATGCACCATCAGGAACAGCACTGGGACTTGCACAGTCCGTTGCAAAAGCAAGAGAAGTTTCTCTGAAGGACAAGGTCCGGTTTGAGCGCCATGGCATGATCGGTGAAAGACCTGATGGAGAAATAGGAATCCAGACTGTAAGGGCAGGCGATATCGTTGGCGACCACACCGTCTATTTTGCCGGCAATGGAGAAAGGATCGAGCTCAAACACCAGGCGCATTCAAGAGAGAACTTTGCGGCAGGTGCTATTAAGGCAACAAGGTGGATTGCCGGAAAGGCCCCTGGGGCCTATACGATGATTGATGTCCTGGGGATCTGAAAAATTATCATGAAAATCGGCAGGGCCATTACCGGGGATAATTTGATCGTTAATTTCTGTATGGTGGATGGCGTCACACCGCGACTCTGTGAAAATGAATCGGGAAAACCGGGTAAAGAGATTTCAATTAAAAAAATTCTTCCGCCTGTTGTTCCTTCAAAGGTGGTGTGTGTAGGTCTTAATTATCGTGATCATGCAAAAGAGCTCGGTCTTGACCTTCCGAAAGAACCGCTCATCTTCATCAAACCGGGCACTTCAGTCATCGGCCATCTTGATAACATCCTTTACCCCGTTCAGTCCGAACGTGTGGATTATGAGGCCGAACTTGCCGTTGTTATATCAAGACCATGTTCAAAGGTAAGCCCTGAAGAAGCGGCAGGTTATGTTCAGGGATATACATGTCTTAACGATGTAACCGCACGGGACCTTCAGATCAAGGACGGACAGTGGACGAGGGCCAAATCATTCGACACCTTCTGCCCCATTGGTCCCCATATTGAAACAGAAATAAGCGATCCCAATAATCTTGATATAAGGCTTGTCCTTAACGGAGAAATCAGGCAGGCATCCAATACCTCGAATCTGATTTTTCCGGTGAATGAGCTTATTTCCACGATCTCTCATATAATGACCCTTAATGAAGGTGATATAATTGCAACCGGGACACCATCAGGTATAGGCCCTATGAATAGGGGCGACAAGGTATGTGTTGAGATAGAAGGCATAGGTGTCCTTGAAAATATGCTTGTATAATGCTCGGTTATCTTTCGATAGGATCAAACATCGGGAACAGAAAGAAATACCTTGAAAACGCCCTGTCAGAATTGACACTTAGAAAAATCAATATATTAAAGAAATCCTCCATATACGAATCGCTGCCGTTTGAAACAGATGATTTTCAGGGAAACTATCTGAATATGGCGGTGATGGTATCATTTGATATGGGGCCGTTTGCGCTTTTAAAAGACTGCCTTGATATTGAAAATAAACTGGGGCGTATAAGACCATATCGCCATGCACCGAGGACTTTGGATATTGACATCCTCATGGTTGAGCATATTTTTATTCGTACGGATGTTCTGATACTGCCGCATCCGGGAATTGAAAAACGTGCTTTTGTAATCTGGCCGCTTGGCGAAATTTCACCGGATATGTTACTGCCGTCAGGCAGATATATTCGTGAGGTTAAAGAATCATTAAAAGATAGTGAAAATTTAAATATATGGAAAATATAGATCAAACTTCAGAATCCGAGCAGAAACGAAAGGTCCTGGTTATTGACGACAATCAGATCGTCAATAAAGTTATTTCAGATTATCTGAAAGAATACGGGTTCATGGTGAATCAGGCATATGACGGTCCTTCAGCCATAGAGATATTCGACAAAGAAAGGCATGATCTTGTTTTTCTTGATTACCGCATGCCGGAAATGGACGGCATGGAGGTTTTAAAGGGAATAAAAAACCTTGATGAAAATGCATTTGTTATCTTCATGACCGGCGAAGGTTCGGAAGATATTGCAGTAACCGCAATGAAATCGGGTGCGGTGGATTATCTGACAAAACCCATATCATATACCGACCTTGCCCATCTGGCCGGAAAGTGGATAAAGGAACATGATCTCCTTCTCGAGAATATCAGATTAAAGACTGTTTCGGAGGCACATAAGAATTATATAGTCAGTATTACGGAAACACTGGGGGAGGCGGTGATTACCACAGATCCTCAAGGCAGGATAAACTTTATGAACTCTACCGCCTTAAGACTCTGGGGGGCAACCGGCAGCCTCAACGGACAGGATATCGGCATTTTATTACATAACCTTCATCGTGACATCTTTGCAGAGCTTAACAGTGCCCTGGATGAAGGAATTGACAAGTATGAGGTTGAGTGTCTGTTCAAAAGACTTGACGGGTGTACTTTCCCGGGATTTATGACTGCATCCAGGCTTAATATAGATCCATACCAAGATTATATAGTCGTAGTTGTGCGCGATCTGAGCGATATCGATGAAATGCGCAGGCGGATGATCAATACGGAAAAGCTTGCATCCCTTGGCAAAGTAGTAGAAGGGGTCGCTCATGAAATAAGAAACTCACTGACCTCACTGGGTGGTTTCTCGAGGAGACTCGGAAAGGTAATTCAGGATTCGGGAGAACCCAAGCTTTATCTCGATTATATCATGGATGATGTAAGAAGACTTGAGAACGTGATCCAGGAAATAGAAGAATATGTAAATTATACAAAAATACATAAACCCATGTTCGTTCAATTGGATATCAGAGATGTTATCGATGAAGCTATTCAACAGATTTTTGCCAATGGATCATTTCCAGGGATCAGGTATATGGTGAATACCCCCGATGGGCTTCCTAATATACAGGCTGACAAGGATTTCATTATTGAAGCGTTCGGAAACATTATAAAAAATGCCTGTGAGGCAATGGGATTGGAGGGGTTGCTGGAAATAAACGTAGAGATTGACCCTGAATACATGATTGTGGATTTTGTCGATACAGGAAGAGGTATTCCGCCGGACGAGATAAAGGAGATATTCAATCCGTTTTTTACCACCAAACAGAAAGGTGCCGGGGTGGGACTGACAAAAGTATATATGATCCTGGAGGAGCATGGCGGTTATATAACTGTAAAAAGTGCTCTCGGCAAAGGCACCAGAATGAGGGTATATCTCCCGAGGTTCCTGTCCCAGAAAAAGCTTATGGCGCAAAGCTGCTGATTTATGATAATTAATGGGTTCACCTGAAAAGACCGATTAGAAAATGTAAGGATAAAAATATGTTTTCATCAAGAGTGAATGGCATAATTAAAATTTTAAGCTTTACGCTGATAGCCATTTCTATCCCCTTTTTCCCATGCAAAGCGGACATTTATAAACAGGTGCTTCCTGACGGTACATTATATTTCACCAACTGCCCCATAGACAGAAGCGATATGAAGCTTTATTTGAAAGAGAAGCGCAAGATAAAAACGAAGTCATATTCCGGCATCAGCCGCATACCGCAGTTCAAGCTTTCAAACAAAAAATACGACCAGTTGATTCAGGAATATTCAAGGCTTCACGGGGTAGACCCCTTACTGGTAAAGTGTGTCATGGAATTGGAATCGGGTTACAATCCCATGGCGCTGTCCTCGAAAGGGGCAATCGGGCTCATGCAGCTCATGCCCGGAACTGCAAGCATTCTAGGCGTCAATCCCTGGGATGAAGAGGAGAACATCAAGGGGGGTACAAGATATCTGGCAGATATGCTGAACCGGTATAACTGGGATATCGAAAAGGCGCTTGCCGCATATAACGCAGGCCCCGGCGCAGTCGATAAATGGGGCGGCATCCCTCCTTATCAGGAAACGCAGGATTATGTTCGAATTATCAAGGCGAATTACAACAGTAAGGTAAAATAACTATGAATATAGCCAATATCCTTACAATGTCCCGCATCGTGATGGTTCCGATTATAGCCGTGCTAATGGTTTATGAATCATTCTGGGCTTCCATTGCGGCGGCGGCTATTTTCGGTCTGGGAACATTTACCGATTTTCTGGATGGGTATCTGGCCAGAAACTACAACATGGAATCAAACCTCGGGAAACTGCTGGACCCTCTTGCAGACAAATTGATGGTATGCACGATCCTGATATTTCTTATTCCGATGGGAAGGGCTCCTGCCTGGATAGTTGCAGTAATAATAGGCCGGGAGCTTGCCGTAACAGGTATAAGGGCAATCGCTTCAGAGCAGAATGTGATAATCGCCGCATCATGGCTGGGGAAATACAAGACAGCCTTTCAGTGTACGGCGATTATCGGACTCCTGATTCATTATACAATACTCGGTATAGAATTTCAGAAAGCAGGCGAATTTTTTCTATTGATAGCCTGCTTCTTCACCATCTGGAGCGGTTGGGATTATATTTACAGCCACATCAAGGCTGTCGCATGATCAGTGAGACGCCTTCTGCTCGGGGGCTGTCGTGATGCCAAGTTGCTCGTAAAGCGGGCAATAACCAGACATAACACTTGAGATCAGGGATGCTCCGCCAAGCATCAGAAGAAGCCCGAACTTACCTTTAAGCCACCCTTTCAAAAAAGCGATAGAAGTCAAAAAAACAATAAGAGCCCTGACAAGTCTGTCGGCTGTTCCTACATTTTTATCCATTGAAGCCTCCATAAGGATTTTGTTTGTAATTATTTCAGTCAAAAACCAGAAGCAGTTTAACCTGAAAATATCATTCCTGGCAATCCCTGATGCTTATTGACACCAGATAATACTTGTTTATTCTTTTCACAAGATATCATGAAGGAGATAACATGGAACTGAGCTTTGTTTATATAACGGCTTCAAATGTGGCTGAGGCAGAAAAAATAGGATCGATGCTGGTGGAAAAGAGACTCGCCGCCTGTGTCAATATATTTGAGAAGATGACCTCCATCTATCGTTGGGAAGGAAAGGTTCATAAAGAAGAGGAAACAGTCATCATTGCAAAAACAAGGACCGGATTAATCGATGAATTGACAGCGAAGGTCAGGGAACTTCACAGCTACACTGTTCCCTGTATAGTCAGTCTGCCTGTCGCTGGAGGTAATCCTGATTTCTTGAACTGGATTGAAAATGAAACGAAACCTTAATCCTATCTTTCACCAGTTATATAGATAGTCAGTTTATCACCGGGGCGGATGCTGGATGAGGAATTCAGCTGGTTCCATTTCTTGATATCTGCTTCTTTAACCTCATAAAGTTTTGATATCTTCCAGATCGTATCACCCTTTTTAACATTATATCTTAGCACGCGGGGTTTTTTGTTAATGGAGGTCATGCTTGCATATCTGGACTTATTTTTCTCAACGGCCATATCTGATTTTATGGTTGCATCCTCCAATTCCTCATCCTGCTGACTGTTTTTATGAGTTCTGAAATCCTTTGAAGCGAGGATCTTCTTTTCCTTTTGTTTCATGTAAATATCTTCTGGTATTATTAAAACAGTTCCCGGGGAAAGCTTGTCCTTTTTATCTATCCTGTTGAATACCAGAATCTTATCGGTTGTTGTGTCATGTTTTTTTGCAATCGAATAAAGGGTATCACCTTTCTGAACGGCATATGAAGCATATTGAACGGATAGATTTTTATCTGATTTCAATGATGATGCAACTAGTTCTCCGGTGCCTGCAGGCACCTTCAGTTTGTACTCTTTTGCGCGGGGGGGGGTGCATTTTCTTATAAGTTCCGGATTGAGAGAGGTAATAGCGGAAACAGGGCTGCCTGTTATGCCTGATATCTTTTCGAATGTAATGTATGAGTTGACTGTGACTGTATCATAGCATGCAGGTTCTGCGTCAATGGCCTGGGGGATATTGTATTTATCGCGGTTTCTGCCGATCTGTACTGCCGCGAGTATTTTAGGGACAAATGCAATTGTTTCGTATTTATATATCATGTCCGGTGAGATGTCCCAGAATGTTTTTACATCACTGTTTTTTTTCATTAGCCGGTCTATTGCCATTTCGCCGGCATTGTATGCGGCGCAGGCAAGCAGCCAGTCGCCGAACATTTTATAAAGCTCTTTGAGATATTTTGCTGCAGCCCTTGTTGATTTATCCAGGTCTCTCCTTTCATCGACCCAACGATCGATCTTAAGTCCGTAAAGCCTTGCCGTACCGGGTAGAAACTGCCAGTAACCGCAGGCTCCCGAAGGTGATAAGGCATTGGGATTACCGCCGCTTTCTACAAAAGCCAGGTATACAAGATCCTTTGGGATGCCCTGCTCCTCAAGGATAGCCTCCATCCTCGGACGCACCTTTTCAAACCGGTTGAGTTCGCCGATATAATAAGCCCTGTCTTTACCGAGAGCCTTATCAATATATTTTTTTGTTTCGATGTTATCCATACCAGGCAATCTGCAGGCTGAAACTTTTGTATCGGCGTTTTGTTTTTCTTCAGCGCCGTCACCAGTTGGTCCCTTATTTTGATTATCTATATATTTTTTATTTTCTGTTAATACCTGATTGGTTTCGGGTTCGATTTGGTTTGTTTCAGGCGGTATCTGTTTATTTTCTTCTATGATTGGCTTATTACCTTGAGGCTGGTTATGGTCCCCATGCCCGGTTATATCGGGAGGCGGGTATGTCTGCGGCATGTGTGAACATGATAAAAAGACAAATGCATAAAGCAGAAGCCATATTAAATTTCCCTTCAACTTCAGCATTTTAAAAGGTTACCTCCCTGATGAACAGTTTTACATAGGTTTTCATCATTTACAAAAAATAAATGAATCTTTCAAGCTTAATATTTCGTCTATATTTTGCTTAGAAAAGGCAAATATTGACGATAAAACAAAGAAAATATAGATTAATAACTGGAGGGTAAGGAAAAACATGAATCTGCCAGTAATCAGAAATAACAGTTCATCAGAACTTATAAGAAGATTTGAAATGTTCCCTGTTATCTCCAGAGAAGAGGAGTATTCTCTGGCTAAACGGCTGAGGGATTATAATGATGTTGAGGCGGCACAAAGTCTCATAACTTCGAATCTCAGAAACGTTGTAAGAATAGCAATGGATTATGAAGGATATGGACTGCCTATTGAAGATATTATCCAGGAAGGCACCATCGGTTTGATGATTGCCGTCAAGAAGTATGACCCTGATAAGGGTTACAGGCTTATGACCTATGCGGTGTGGTGGATAAAGGCCATGATACACGATTACATCCTTAAATTTTTCTCGCATGTGAGAATCGGTACGACAAAACTTCAAAAAAAGCTTTTCTATGGACTTAATAAGCTTACCAGAGAAGAACACCTCGAGGGTCAGAATATTGACAGTAGATCTCAGGCAATATCTGCAAAGCTTTCTGTCGATCAGAAGCAGATTGAGGATATAATTTCCAGACTGTCATCAAGGGATCAGTCTCTTGACAGTCCAATAGCTACAGACAGTGATACAAGCTTTCTGGATTTTCTGGCGGACACAAGGTCAAATCCTGAAGATAAGTTTATTGAAAAAGAGACAAGTGAAAATGTTAAAAAACATATAGAGACAGCACTTTCAATGCTGTCGGAAAGAGAAAAGGATATAGCCGTACACAGGCTGATGGTTGACAGGCCTGTTACTCTGGATGAATTGGGGAATAAATATAATATATCCAGGGAGCGTGTGCGGCAGATAGAAAATGCAGTAAGAATAAAGCTTAAAGATGCACTTAAAGGTAATATCGAATATATGACAATATGAAGGGGGAGAGAAATGCCTGTTTTTAAAAGACAATCTTTGAGGGACATTCTCTATCTCCAGGACAGAATGAATAAAATATTTGAAGACAGTATTAAACCTGCCACCCCCCAGACAAGCCCCCAGGAACTGGTCCCTCCCGTTGATATATATGAAAATGATAAGAGCGTGACAATAAAGGCGGAACTCCCCGGCCTGAACAGGGATGAGATCATCGTTGATATCAGCGGCAACACTTTATCTATCGGTGGCCGCAAGAACAAGGCCCACGATGACAGAATTGACAACTACCACGTGATTGAGAGACAGTACGGTTCATTCAAGAGGACTTTCAAACTGCCGGAAGGGGTAGATATGGATAAGATATCTGCCAATTTCGAATATGGCGTACTAGAAATCAACCTGCCGAAGGAAAAGGGTATCGCTGTCCGTAGAGTTCCTATTTCCAAGGATTGAATCTGAAGGTATAGATTTTCATTCCATCAGGATTCCCTGGGTTGATGCAATTTTCCGGTTGAAATCTTGTATCAAGTGATGGTTCATCTGATGCCATGTAATAAAATTTGCCATTGTCTTGAAGTATTTCCGCAGCAATCTTTACAAGAGAATCTTTCGGTGAAAATGCCCTGGATATAACTGCCGGAAATTTACCGACATGGCTTACAAGCGGATCTGCCTCAACAATTGCTGCATTTTTTAATCCCATGCAGGAGATGGAATGTCTCAAAAAGGTGCATTTTTTTTCTGAACGCTCAATTAAAATGACTTCCGAGCCAGGGTGCATAACCGCAAACGGAATTCCCGGGATGCCGGAACCGGTACCCAGATCTGCCAGAATGTCTTCGTTTACAGGTTCAATAAGCTTCAGGCAGTTGTCGATTTCCTTCTCAATGTTTTTCAAAACCTGCGGTCCAACGAGGTGAAGTGATTTGTTGAAACGTATGATCTCTCTTATCCAGATATTCAAAATGTCGTTCATCACTTGCCGATACAAAACCTGGAGAATATGTCATCCAGTACGTCCTGGTCCATCTCTTCACCCAGGATTGATTTTAAAGCCTTGATTGCCTCTTTGAGATCAGTTATCGCTGCATCCGGTGTAACAGTTAAGAGCCCATTTTTGAAAGCCTTTAATGCATCAAGTGCTTTTTTGACCAGTGCTCCATGTCTCTCAATGAAAAGACAGGGAATCCCTTGTGGAAACTGATTCCGCATTGTCGTCAGAAGTCTGTCGATTCCGATATTGTATTTTGCGGATACACATACCGATAAGATATCATCAGCCATCTCAATAGGTTTGCTGCAAAGATCCGATTTATTGAATACTGCTATTATATTATTCCGACTTGATAGCCATTGCCTGTCTTTTTCGGTAATACCTTTTACGGAGTCTATCACATACAGGACCATATCAGCGTTTTCCATTGCCTGTTTAGTCATTTCAATTCCTGCCGCTTCAGGCCCTTTTCCGGGTTCCCTTAATCCTGCAGTGTCAAGAAAGATAAAATCGAGGCCATTGAACTCAAGGTGCTCTTTGATAACATCCCTGGTAGTTCCTTCCTCCTCGTGAACTATTGCTCGGTCATAACCGAGTATTGCATTAAAAAGTGATGATTTGCCTGCATTCGGCAGTCCTGCTATTGCAGTCCGAATGCCTGAATATGCATACCCGCTCTCATCATAGCTGGATTTATATCCTTGAAGCATCAGTATTTTCTGTTCTATCCTCTGAAGAAAGCGGCTGGTATCAAGCTCTGATTCATCGAGTATGAAATCGGCTTCAAACTCTGAGTACAGCTGCTCAAGGTCATTCTTTATCGATTTTATGCCATCGGAGAGTTTGCCGCTCATCAGGCTTTTCGACATTTCAATTGCACAATAACTTTTTGCACCTATCAGGGCACTGATCGCTTCGGCCTGGGCAATATCCATCTTTCCGTTAAGATATGCCCTTGAGGTGAACTCTCCCCTGTCTGCCTCAACTGCAAGGCCTGTTGCAATTATGGTATCGATAACAGATTTAACCAGAAGAGGGTTCCCATGACAGCTTATTTCGGCCGTATCCTCTCCTGTATAAGATGACGGCCCGGGATGAAATACAGCCATAACAGTATCAACAAGTTTTGCATCGGGGTCTTTTATTCCGGCCTTTTTCTGAAAATGGGGTGGCCATTCATATATTCCGGTTATTAAACGCAATATTCGAAGTGTTTCCGGACCGGTGATTCTGATAATGCTTATGGCACCTGTACCTCTTGGTGTCGATTCTGCAAAAACGGTTAGGGGCTTTATCGTGGCTGTTTCCTCGTTTTGGGCTGGATAACCACCTTCTTGAAAACCCCTTCACCGATGCTTCTGGTGTTGAGGTCAGGTTCGCTCTTCAAGGTAAGGTGGATTATTCTGCGGTCATAGGGATTCATCATCTCAAGAGATACGGATTTGCCGGTTTTTCTCGCCTTTTGCCCCATCTTTATCGCCATTGATTTGAGTCGATCGATATGACGTTCCCTGTATTTTTCGGTGTCGATCGTTATGTGTATCATATCCTGACGGTCTTTATTCGCGATGCGGTTGATAATGAACTGCAATGCGTCAAGTGTCTGTCCATGCTTGCCTATCAGAAGCCCGCTGCCGTCGCCAGTGATCTCAAGCACGCCGTCGCTTCTGAGCTGAACCTCGGAATTTTCAATCTGCATTTTTGCAAGAATTTCCGTTAGAACGGTTTTCATTTCAATCAGAACCTGTTCAGGGACTTCTTTTGATGGTGACAGCAGCTCTTCACTTGATTGGGATTCAGGCATTTCAGGGGCGGCATCATCTATATCCACTGGTGAATCATTATCACGGGCAGTAGCCAGCCGCGCCTTTATTTTTGCATTTTTTCCGCCCATTCCCAAAAAGCCCTTTGAAGCCTCAACCAGAATCTGTATATCGAGATCTTCAAAGCTCACACGAAAAGCCCTCATGGCCTGGACGATTGCTTCATCAACTGATCTGCCTTCAAATTCCTTGTATTCCATTGTGGCAGTTTCCTCCTTTATTCAGTTACACGATTAATATAAACCTGCTGAATTATCGACAGGATATTGCTTATCAGCCAGTAAATGACAAGTCCCGAAGGGAATGTCAGGAACATGAATGTAAATATCAGCGGCATGAACATCATTATTTTCTGCTGCATGGCGTCCCCTGGTGTCGGGGTCATTTTCTGCTGAATGAACCAGCTTGCACCCATAAGAAGAGGAGTTATCAGATACGGGTCGGGCGCAGACAGGTCGGGAAGCCAGGTGCCAACAATATGAAAAGGTGTCTGCCTCAGTTCGATTGCAGACTGAAAAACTCTGTACAGTGCAAACAGTATCGGGATCTGAAGTAGAAGGGGAAGACAGCCTCCCATCGGATTGATTTTATGGTCTTTATACAGCTTCATCAGCTCCTGGTTCTGGCGCTGCCTGTCATCCTTGTATTTTTCCTGGATTTCCTTCATCAGGGGCTGAATTTTCTGAAGTCCTTTCATTGATTTGAAACTCTTCAGAGAAAGCGGATAAAGGATAAGCTTGATTATGAAAGTCAGGATAATGATTGTCCATCCATAGCTGCCGACATATCTGTTTATCCAGTTCATGCTGATAAGCATAGGTTTTGCAACAATGTCAAAGAATCCGAAACTGAGTGCAGTATTAAGTCCGTATTTTGAATATAATTTCAATGAATTATACTCCTTGGGACCAATGTACATGCCCAGATCCTGTTCTATGGTTTTTCCAGGCTGAACCTCATACTGCTGTGAATACGAACTGGCAATGTATGTATTGTCCAGTCTTGAAATGTTAACAGATGCTTCAGGTGCAGTTATGGGGACTATTACATTCAGGAAATAAGTATCCTCATAGCCGAACCATTTTATGTTGCCGGTAAACGGTCTGAACTGGCCTGGTTCTTTTATTTTGGATAGCTTGAATTCTTCGAGGTGTTTCCCGTTTAAGAGCGCGGGCCCGTTAAATGTTGTTTTCGATAACTGGCCATCCACAGGATATGAAACCTTTTGTACTACATTGATGCCCAATGACCTGGCCTTATCCGATGAGTTGATGATTGTGTTTTTATAACCGATAAAATATGTCCCGGGGTCTATGGTGAAGGTTTTCCTAAGGGTTATTCCATCTGAGATCCGGGTATCGAATGAAAGTGCGAATGCATCTTTGTCAATTGATATTGTACCGGTTTTACTTGCATTGAATATAAGGTTTTCATCACTTGCACCACCTGTTAAGAAAACGCCGGGCATAGGGGTATTTATTGCCTGAACAAGTTCGGACGATTTGACTTTGGAGGCCTCTTTATCGAACATTCTTTTAACAAGTTCGGTTATGCTTGGGTTCGGTTTCTGTGCAAATTCATTATACTTTTTAAGTTTCATGGAAATTAGTCTTGCGCCTTTTGTGCTCCATTTCGCTTCAAATAAGGGGGTATTCGTGACAATAAACTCCTCCTGTGCAGTATCCGGTGCAACAGGGGAAGCCTGTGCGACAGTTTCTGATTCAGGAATTAAGGGTGACGGATTTTCTTTGACGGGCAGTTCTTTTGTTGTTTGCGGTTTTACATTCTTAAGCCTTTGCGGTTTCAGCACGAAATAATCCCAGGCAAAAAGTATTGCAATCGATAACACTATGGCAATTACTGTCTTCTTGTCCATATCTTCAAGTCTCCATAATTAATGTCAGGCAGGATCATACCCGCCAGGGTGTAAAGGATGGCATTTCAATATCCTCAGGCCTGCTTTAAGCATGCCCCTGACTGCACCGTATTTGTTGATGGCATCGATGGCATATTGTGAGCATGTCGGATGAAACCTGCAGCTGGATGGGAAAAGAGGAGATATTGCCAGTCTGTAAAACTTGATAAGAGTAAGAAAGAATTTCTTCAGCATCATTTCTTCAGGACTTTTTCAATTTCCAGAGAAATCCCAGCCAGATTGTCAATTCGACCGGACCTTGCAATGAGAACATAATCTTTTCCCGGTGCAAACCAAGGCTTGTTCAGTCGGAAAGCTTCACGCAGCAATCGTTTGATTCTGTTTCTCCTTACTGCGTTACCTGTTTTTTTGCTTACCGTCAGACCTATGCGTGCAAGGTTCAATGAATTCGGTGCAACAAGAATAATGAGATTTTTCGTAATCAGCCGTTCAGTTTTATGTTCGTCTACCTTCTTGAACTCATGTCTTTTGGTAAGCCTTAATTCCTTGGGAAATCTCTCGTCTGACATCAAACGGCCAAACGCTTGCGTCCCTTGGCCCTCCTTCTGTTGATAACCAGTTTTCCGCCACTAGTGCGCATACGAACGAGAAATCCGTGAGTGCGTTTCCGCCTCGTGTTGTGTGGCTGATAAGTCCGCTTCATTGCTCACCTCGATTCTAAAATTAGGGGGATACTATTTGCATATACGATTCTTTCTTGTCAAGAAATAAAACTGGACGCCAAAACGATAGTTGTTAAGTTAGTATTTGTACTAGTATTAACTTGACAATGTTGCTGACATCACGTAAGTCTTGCGCCCATCTGATATGCGATACAAATATACCGGAAAAATGAACCTTAAAGGAAGCCCTGGTTTACCTTGAAGTGTTTGCCGAAAGAATCGTGTTTCAGAAATAATGAAAATCGGTACCATCTCAATTGCCTGGGCTGGTCACTGGAAGAAGAGGTATTTAATATGGCAAAAGGAACAGTGAAGTGGTTTAACGAGAAAAAAGGATTTGGTTTCATTACGGAAGAAAGCGGAACTGATGTGTTTGTGCATTTTTCAGCAATTAAAAGTGACGGGTTCAAAACACTCGAAGAAGGCGAAAGAGTAACTTTTGATGTATCAAACGGCCCCAAAGGTCCGCAGGCGTCAAACGTTTTAAAAGCCTAATAATAACAGCCTCATAAAATTCGGAATCAAGGGCGGCCAAAGCCGCCCTGTTTTGTCAATTTCAAGTTTTTTCCAGAAGTATTATACCTTCGCAGATGAACTCAACTGAAAATAAGTCTTAAAAATTAATTCAAATGCAACTTTTACGTGTTTTTACTATAATGAAGTCTCATTTTATTGTTAAGGAGATTGATTATGAAGAAGATGTTAGCATTTGTATTGCTGATTGTTGTTTTCATGAGTACAGCTGCTTATGCTCAGGTTACGGCAATCGAAATCAGGGGTGCGGGAAATGACAAGTTTACAGGTGCGGTGACTGGATATGAATATTCCTACGGGGTGAGCGATGTAATCGTAAGAATATTTGCCAATGAAACCGGTTCAAGCCGTAAAATTCAAGCCACTATTACTTTCCAATCCACTGAAAATTATACTCCCAATGTTGATATTCTTCATAACGCATTGGAAAATCCAAACAAGAATTTCATGGTTGAGCTCAACAGCCCCAATAACACTGTTTTCAATAATACGAAAATCATGTCCGTGGTAGTGGTCGGTAAGCTTCGGCCGGCAGGTACAATTACAATTAAACCTCAATAAGAAGCTGTAAATTTATTTCTAATGAAATCCGGGACTGCTTATAAGATTTATCTTATAGGAAATGCCCATCTGGACCCTGTCTGGCTCTGGAAAAAGCCGCAGGGTCTCGCCGAGGTGAAAGCGACATTTCTGTCCGTCCTCATGCGTATGAAGGAGTTCCCTGATTTCACCTTTACCTGCAGCAGCGCCCTATACTACAAATGGGTGGAAGAGAACGCCCCTGAGATTTTCGAAGAGATCAGACAAAGGGTCAGAGAAGGAAGGTGGAATATAGTCGGCGGCTGGTGGATACAGCCCGACTGCAATCTTCCATGCGGTGAGTCGTTCGTGCGGCACGGGCTTTATTCCCAGCGGTATTTCCTTGACAGGTTCGGTTTTGTTGCAAAGACCGGCTATAACGTGGATTCGTTCGGTCACAGCGGCATGCTGCCACAGATTTTATTAAAAAGCGGCATGCAGAACTATGTCTTCATGAGGCCTTCCCATGATGAAAAAGACCTGCCGGGGCCGCTCTTCTGGTGGGAGAGTCCGGACGGCAGCCGTGTGCTCACCTTCAGAATCCCGTTCTGCTACAACCAGGAATGGGGAGACCCCAATGATGCCGCTCCCACGGAAAAACAGAAGCTGATTGCCACAAGGTCGCTGACCTCTCAGCTAGGTTACGAACTCATGGGCTTTTTCGGCGTGGGAAATCACGGAGGAGGACCTACCATATCAAACCTCAAGATGATCGAGGCCCTTAAAGAGGAATGGGGAGAAGAATCCCTGATAATGAGTTCGCCCGATGCCTATTTTGTCGACATGAAGCTCAAGAAGATGGACATTCCTGTTGTCAGAGACGACCTTCAGCACCATGCAAGCGGCGCCTACTGCGCCCACTCAGCCGTGAAAAAGTTAAACAGGCTTGCTGAGAACAGGCTCATGGCGTCCGAAAAGCTCTCGGCCGCCGCCATGCTGCTTACCGGTGCGGCCTTTCCGAACTCCCGCTTCGAAAGGGCCTGGCAGCAGGTGCTGTTCAACCAGTTCCACGACATAATCACCGGCTGCTGCATAAAAGAGGCGTATGACGATGTCTTCAGCGCCTACGGCGAGGCATTGAACATCGCATCAGAGGAGATGAATTTCGCAGTGCAGAAGATATCCTGGTCAATAGATACCTCATGCGGCGAAGACATCCCTTTGAGCAAAGATACGGACTGGATACTATGGGAGCATGAAAACAGGGGAATCCCGCTTGTGGTTTTCAACACCCTCTCCTGGGAGATCGAGGCCCCCATTCAGGTGCATAGGCAGGTGAAGGCCGTCACCGATGATGCCGGTCGCGCCCTGATGATCCAGCATGTGCGCGCGCCTCAGATGAACCTCGACGATAAATTGGATACACTGTTCATAGGAAAGATACCGGCTATGGGCTACCGCGTTTTCACGATATACAGAAACCTTGAAATCCCGACAGCAGCAATCCCGGGGGCATTGAATGTTTCGGAGACCCATATTGAAAACGCATTCATAAGGCTCGATTTCGACCCGGTTTCCGGCAACATCGACAGGCTTTATGACAAGCGAACGGGTTCTGACATTCTTTCAGGCCCCGGTGCTGCACCTGTCGTGATCGATGAACATGATTCCGATACATGGGCGCATTTTATTTTCAGGTTCGATAAGGTGATGGGCCGCTTCGGCGACACAGAGATGAAAGTCCTGGAGACGGGCCCTCTGAGGGCGATATTGAGGGTGACCAACCGCTTTGAAAGGTCCGTCTTGCAGCAGGACTTCATACTTTATCACGACAGACCGGATATCAATGTCAGGGTCAGACTCGACTGGCAGGAAAGGCACAAAATGCTAAAGATCGAATTCCCGGTGAACATAAAGGGCGTCCATGCAACCTACGAGATACCGTACGGATTCATCGAGAGGCCTGCCGAAGGCCTGGAAGTGCCCGCCCTGCAGTGGGCCGATCTTTCCGGAACTCATTGTAAAAGCAGCATCGCCTGCGGACTGACTATCATTACCGATGCGAAATACAGCTTCAGCGCAAGCGTAAACACCCTGAGCATGAGTGCGGTAAGAAGCCCCATATACGCCGATCATTACGGTTATGCGGAAAGAGACGCTTTCTGTGAGTTCATGGACCAGGGCGTCCAGGAGTTCAATTATGCCATTATCCCGCATGAAGGCGCGTGGCAGCAGTCAGGCGCTACGAAAAAGGCCTGTGAACTCAATACCTCGCCTACCCAGATCATGGAGACATATCATAAAGGTCCACTCGGAAAGATGATGCAGGGCATCAACATATCAGCCGGAAACGTTATCGCTACAGTATTCAAGAGGGCTGAGGACGGCGGCGGATATATCCTGCGCTGTTACGAGACCGAAGGCACACCTGTGTCGGCGACCATCACGCTCGGTATATGCAACAGGGATTTTACCGCCGTGTTCGGGCCGTGCGAGATTAAAACATTCTTCATTCCTGACACACCAGAAGCGCCTGTATCAGAAACAAGCATGATAGAACTTGAGCTCTGAAGGCATCAGAGTATGCAAATTGAAATCTGGTCCAAAATATTCAGAAAAAGGGTTAAATGGAAATTTACTTCAATTCCTTTGTCAAATAATGGAAGTACAAAATTCCTGTAAATTATAATAATTTCTCCGACCGGGGATCATATCCTGTCAGCCGGTATCTAATGGCCGGCATAAAAATTTTCCCGGGATAAAACCTTCAACCCCTGTTGCATTATGCGCGGAATGGGGTAAAGCATATTATAATTTTTTGAAAAGTTTTTGCCGGAAGGAGATACGATGTCCGCCGAATCGTCTTTCAGAAAGAATGAGTTTTTTGCCATTATATTGCTTGCCGTAATCAACCTCTTGATTTTTGCTGACCAGAACCTTATGGCTCCGAACCTTACTCAAATCGCCAGGGACTTCGGCTTCAATGCGGTCGAGCGTGACGTGAAACTGGGCGGCCAGATATCGCTCGTGTTCTGGGTCCTGGGCGCCTTGGTAACGCTAGTGATCGGCTATTTCACGGACAGGGTATCCCGCAAGATGCTTTTCATCGCCGTTGTCCTGATAGGTTCCATACCATGCATACTGACTGGTTTCGCCCGCAGCTACGAGCAGCTCTTCTGGCTGAGGGCGTTTACAGGCATAGGCATTGGCGGTGCGATACCGATAACGTTTTCGCTGATCGGCGACTACTTTTCACACAAAAACAGGGCGACTGCGGCGGCATGGATTACGCTCGTACAGGGAATGGGTGTTGCCGTTGGCCAGCTCATAGCCGGATTCATCGGTTCCAAATACGGCTGGCGTCTGCCTTTTATTCTCGTGGCTGCCCCTAACATGATACTCGTTTTCATATTCTGGATTTTCGTCAAGGAACCGCCGAGGGGCATAGCCGAAGAGAGCCTTAAAGAGCTTATTGAAAAGGGCGCCGTATATACCGGAAAAATCAACCGCTCGCTTTACAAGAACATATTCAAGATAAAGACCAACCTGCTGGTGCTCATCCAGGGCATTCCCGGGTGCATACCCTGGGGGGTGTTCTTCATCTATTTGAACGATTTCTATGCACAGGATAAAGGTTTTTCGGTCGAGATGGCAACTCTCATCGTTATGGCAGGAGGGGCGGCCGTGCTCGCGGGCTCTTTCGTGGGCGGCCTTATCGGCAACAAGATCTACAACAAGAATCCCAGATACCTCCCGGTTTTCATAGGCTTTTCATGCATAGCAGGCGTCATACCTATGGCATTCCTGATAAACTACCCTTCACAGGCGGGCGTACATGATCCGAGCGTGATCGTGCCGCTCCTGCTCGCCGTAATAACAGGTTTCACCGTAATCCTTCCCGCACCGAACATGAAGGCCATCACCCTTAATGTAAATTCACCAGAAACAAGGGGGTCCATACTTTCGCTTTCGAACCTTACAGACTCGCTAGGCCAGGGATTCGGGCCTGCGGTAATCAGTCTTTTTATTGTTGCATTCGGAAGGACTATGGCATTCAATATCGCCAACTCGTTCTGGGTACTCTGCGGACTGCTTCAGCTGCTGATGGTTGTCACGTTTCCGAAAGACGAGCAGGCTCTAAAGATTATGATGGATAAAAAAGCACTGGAAATGAGGCATTGATTACAGCAAAGGAGCAGGCAGCGTGAAAATGTTCTTTCATGGAAAAAACATGACCGCCCTGAGATTCATCTTCATCCTGGCGGCGGTCAATTTTACATTTTATGGTATGGCATGGGGAACAGGGGTCATAACCTTTTCTCCGCCTCCGGATGAGGTTTATGCATCAGAGAACAAGGCTGTTGTTTCCAGAAATACCCCTGTTGCCATTGATACAGATATAAGAAATGCAACAATATATTATACTACAGACGGCACAATACCGACAGCAGCAGGCATCAAGTACACTTCCCCGATAGTCATAACATCGGATACTACCATAAGGGCAATGGCATTCTATAATGGGAAGGGGGTAAGCCCTCTTTCAACAATCAGCTATATTGTCTATTCATCTCCCTATGACATTTCGTTTATTATTTCAGATCCGTCATTGACAGCGGATTTTGTCGAAAGAGATGGCGCCCTCGAAACAAAACCTGCGAAGAAGGACTGGTATAAGAAAAGAGCTTTTTCAGTTAGAAACATGTACTGGGGACCAAAGGCTAAACAGTTTGCCGATATTAAAGTTCCGCAACATTCAGACAAGGAATGGCTGCGCAGGCGCATCATCGCCGTGGCAGCCAGATACATAAACGCACAGTACCAGTATCATTATCTTATCTGCTGGGACCCTCCCCAGTCGTGGCCCATGAACTCACTGCTTCCTGTCAGGCTTAGGCATCAGAGTCAGGGTACTGACAGTTCGAATTTCGTCTCATGGGTATATAATTACGGACTCGGCATAGAATTCACCGGCTATATCAAGAAACAGGCCAAGATGTCCTCGGTAATGATGCCTGACGGTTCCACCGCTAAAGTCAGGACAATAAAAGGCAGACTGTTCAAACCCGATTTTGATAAACTAACGGGAAGGCTTAAAATGGGAGATATGGTTTTTGTTAATACAGATAAGGATAAAGATACTGCAGACCATGTCGCCATCTGGATAGGCAAAGATCCGAAAACCGGAGAATGGCTTGTCATAGACAGTTATGATACAGTTTCCGATATGACGGATTCGGCCGGAAATCATATCCCGACAGGTGTGCAGATACGGGCATTCAGAAAGGACTCATTTTATTACAAGGGGTTCGTTTCTGCCTTGAGAATAATACCCGATTAAAACCAACATATTTTTTGGAGGCAATAATGGCTATATTTGATACATGGAGTGCAAAGGCCAGGGCGGAACATTGTAAACAGGCGGCTTCACTCAATTTCGATGCAATCATTATCGGCGGCGGTATCACCGGGGCTGGAGTTGCCAGGGAACTGGCATTGAGGGGAATGTCTTTCTGCATTCTTGACAAGAATGACTTCGCTTTTGGGACTTCATCCCGCTCATCCAAGCTGGCGCACGGGGGTATACGTTATCTGGGCAACAGGGAGTTCAAGCTGGTGCGCGAATCCACCACCGAAAGAAACTGGCTGAGAAATCATTTCCCGAATATGGTAAGGCCGCTTGGCTTTTATTTCAATTCGTTCGCAAAGGGCAAGGATAAGCCGGTGCATATTATCTACACAATGATTTTATACAGCGTCTTATCGGGATTCAGATCAAAGTTTAAAAATTACAGATTGCCGAAGATATATAATTCATGGCTGATGAAAAGGGCGGAACCCAATTTCACCCGGAACGAGGAGACTCTCGGCAAATTTCTCATATCCGGTTTTTATTATGACACGAATATTGATGATGCCAGGCTTACAATAGAAACGATTAAAGAGAGCCTTAATTACTCGAAAGGAAGATCCTGTGCCCTGAACTATTCTGAGGTTACCGGATTTTTAAAGGATGGCTCCGGAAAGGTCTGCGGCGTCAAGGTGCGTGATACGCTTGACGGACATGAGTATGAGGTGAAAGGCAAAATTGTTATCGCCTGCGGCGGCATCTGGACGGATGAAATTCTTAAGAATGAGGATTCCGGAACTTCCAGGATATATCCCACAAAAGGCGTACACGTTGTTGTCCCCAATGAAAGGATAGGCAACAGGAACGGCCTGGGGCTGCGCTCATTCGACGACAACCGGTTTTTCTTCGTATTGAGGAGAGGAAAGGTCTCGGTTATCGGCACAACGGATACCGACTATTTCAAGGAGTCGAAAAACCTTGATGAACCATGGTGCACGAAAGAGGACTGTGATTACCTTTTCAGGACTGTCAACAGGATGTTCCCGAAGGCAAACCTCACTTACAAGGATATAATAGGGACATATGCGGGCATAAGGCCACTGATCAAACAGGAAGGCGCGGCCAGCGAATCGGCTGTCTCAAGGGAACACGAGATATTTTTCTTGAAGAACGGGGTTGTTGCGATAGCGGGCGGCAAATTGACTACATTCAGACTGATGGCCGAAGAGCTTATCTTCAAACTCATCGAAAAAGGGTATATGAGCGCCTTTTCAGTCCCTGAACATTCAATCCCCGGTTTTTCAATGCAGCCCTTCGTTGTAGGCATGAAGAGGACCGATTTCAATAAAACGATAAAAAATAAAGCCCTTGCTGGAGTTTCATGGCCCGATCAGCTTGAATATCTGTATACGCAGTATGGCAGGCAGGCGATAGACATACTCGAGAAGATCAAATCAGACCCGGAGTCAGGGAAGTCCCTCCTTAAAGATTATCCGATATGCCGGGCCGAGATTGAATTCATCCTTGAATATGAGAACTGCCCGAGGCTCATTGACATCCTCTGCCGCAGAACGGAATCTCAATGGACGATATGGCATTACCTCCAGGCCGAGCTTGCAGAAAAGGTGGCGGAAATAGCGGCGGGATATTACGGCTGGGATGATGCCAGGAAGGAGACCGAAATCAGGCATTATAATGAATATATAAAAAAGACGATCTGGTTTTAGGTGTAAAACTCTGGTTCATTCGAAACGTTTATAATACCGTATATCTGCCAGTGCCAGCATTTCGCGGTCACCGCTGCTGTCCCCGTAGGCGTGGATGCATTCAAAGCTTTCAAGTGCGTATTTTTCCCGGATGCGTCTGGCCTTCTCCTCCTTGAAGCAGTTGCGCGTGGAAAGACCGATCTGGGCGCTTTCAAGGTCCAGTCCGGTGGCTATCAAGTCGAGCCCCAGGCCGGTGCACCAGTCTGACAAAAGGATTTCGAGCGAACCGGTGACTACCGCCACGGTGTGACCCTGAGACTTGTGCCATTTTATTCTATTAAGCGCTTCAGGCCGTATGATAGTTGGTACGACTTCACTTGCATAATGCCGGGCCTCTTCGACGAATGCTTCCTTTTCCCAGTCCCCGAAAAAATGTCTGATGACCGCCTGTTTGGCGTCATGATGCTGGATGCGTTTAAAGCTGTAGGCAATGGATATGGGAACCAGCCGGATGATGCCACCGAGTGCACGGCCCTTGCCACAAGCACGGAAGATGAAGTCCCATGTTGTGTCCCTGGTGGATATGGTGCCGTCGAAATCGAATAATGCCAGGTGCATGTTCGTCCCTCTCACACTTTCTATCTGCATTCATCGACATGAAAGCCATTTGCGTGCTGCACGTAGCCTCATGTCATTGTGCCGCCTCTTCTATAACTTTAATCAGTTCGGCGGGTCTGGCGTACTGGACCATATGGCCGGTGTTATCAAGCAGGATGAGTTTCGAACCGGAAACGGCCTTGTTAAGGAGGATGGCATCAGAAACCGGGACTTCCTGGTCGCTCTTGCCATGGACGATGAAGAGAGGCTTCCTTATGCTGCTGTAAAGGGGCGCCATCTTGACTACATCGGGTCCCATAGATACAACCTCCATTGACATGGTCTTTATGACTTTGGGCTGCAGGAATATCATGCACCTTATTTTGACATAATTGGCGGGCATGACATTTTCATTTGGATGGAAGGCCTTTTTTGCACCGTCCTCGACCATGCTGCATCCCGTGAACAATTTTGCAAGCCAGGCGCAGACCGGGCCGATCACAGGGGTCTTGAGTATCTTGAATATTGTCTCCGGCTCCTCGTTTGTGGTGACGGCGCTCACCGCGACAAACGCCTTTACATTTGAGGGATTTCGTTCAGCCATTGCGACAACCGTGCTGCCTCCGTAGGAATGGCCGACAACGACTGGGTTGTTGAGTTTGAGCTTCTCGATCAAGGCAAATGCCATGTCTGCATTCTGATTGAGATCATACTTCAATTTATTGGCGCTGCTGAAACCCTGGCCAGGCCTGTCATATACCGTTACGCGGAAATTTTTCGAGAGTTCCGGAATTACGGTTTCCCAGTCTTCGATGGAGCCGGGCAGGCCGTGGATAAGCAGGAGATCCGGCCCTGCCCCCGTCTGATAAACCCTTAACTGCTGTCCACCAACATTGACGAAGCCGCCCTTGAATCCGGCGGGTATCGTGTTTCCGGCAAAAGAGGGCAGTGCGGAAAGAAAAGCAACGCACAGGATAAAAAGAAGCCCGGATATTTTTCTCATAACCAACCTCCTTGCATGGAAATCTTTTAAAGATTATCCTAATCAGAAATAACAGATGTTTAAAGACTGTGCATGAAAAAAATGGGGATATTATGTGCGGAAGATTCGTCTTTACCGATCCTTCAAAAATAAAAAGGCTCATGCCCGATGCGGACATTGACCAGATAAGGATCGAATTCGCACCGAACTATAATATCGCACCATCCCAGAATATCCCTGCAATTCTCAACGACGGCTCGAATAAGGTGCGGCTTATAAGATGGGGCCTTGTCCCGTCATGGGCAAAGGACATCTCCATCGGATACAGGATGATCAACGCCCGCGCCGAGACGCTCACCGAAAAGCCATCATTCAAAAAGCTTATAAATGAGAGGCGCTGCCTCATATTTGCCGAAGGTTTTTATGAATGGAAAAAGAATGGAAAAGCAAAAGAGCCATATTTCATCCACATGAAGGATTCCCTTGCGTTCACCTTTGCAGGCCTCTGGGACATATGGGAAAGAGAAGGGAATGCCATCGTCTCCGGGACCATAATCACAACTGCGGCAAATTCACTTGTTGCAGACATACACGAGAGAATGCCTGTGATAATGCCTCCCGATTCCTATGATTTATGGCTTGGTCACGACAGAGTGGATGTCATGAATTTTCTTAAACCTTATCCAGCAGAAGAAATGGACGCCTATCCGGTTTCACCTCTCGTCAATTCGCCTCTGAACAACTCCGCTGATTGTATAAGAATTTCAGCTGAGTGATGCCTTGACATCATTTTATATGATGCTATGATGCCTTTATGAGAACTACAATAGTGATAGATGAGGATGTGCTTGACAGGGCAAGAGCTGTTGCAACAAGCAGGAAAAAACCCTTCAGGTCAATAATCAACGAGGCCATGAGAGAAGGGCTCAATTTAATCGAATCGAAGCAGAAGCAGAAACCTTATCGCATGAAACCCCGCAACATGGGTCAGAAATCCGGCATATCGATAGACAATGTCCAGGAATTGTTAAGCCGGATCGAAGGCGAAGACTTCAAGTGATTTTTGTTGACGCCAACATCCTGCTTTATGCCGAGAACTCGGGCAGTCCGCTTAACAGAAAAGCCCTTAAATGGTGGAGTTCTGCACTCTCAGGAAAAGAGCCGGTATGTCTGTGCTGGGAAGTTATCAATGCATTCATAAGAATCGGCACTAATCCAAGGGTTTTCAATAACCCCTTGTCAACCAGTGAAGCACTTGACAGGGTTTTGAGCTGGATAAACCAGCCATGCACCAGGATAATCCATCCGACGTCAAGGCATTGGGATATCTTCACAGACATGCTCATATCAGGGCAGGCGAGCGCAAATCTCGTATCTGACGCCCACCTTGCCGCACTTGCAATCGAACACAACTGCACGCTGTATTCAACGGATAAGGATTTCAAAAGATTTCCTAAAATTAAATATAAGAATCCATTGGAATAAACAGACGAACAAGTTGAAAAGATATCTTACAGAACTATTCAATCAAGCATAACCGCCGAATAATACAAGTTAGATGTCTTAATAAGCATCCACCACGAAGAGCACGTGGGTCACGAAGAAAAGCCTATAAGGATTTATAGAAGACCGCTTATACCTCTCAACATTTATTACCTTTGTGCTTCGTGTCCTTCGTGGTGAATATGATTTCTTGTAAAGATGTTCATACCTGTTGATTCCAGATGAACTATAAGGAATAGCACGATATATATGGTTGAGCGATGTTTGATTCAGGCAAATCGGAACTTATAGAACCTTGATCTCCAGGATTCTGCCCACATTAAATGTTCTGCGTTCCCTGCGTGTCTGGCAGAATGCATCGAGCCCGGTGAAGGAATGCCCTTTATATTCCATCTGCCTGACATCAAGGGGTTTCACTACCCTGCGGGACTTTTCATCCTTGGCCTTCAAATAGAGGATTTCAATCTGGTTGCTTCCGGAGATTGCGTTTTTAATTATGCGAAGCTTGTCATCATGGCTGAGCTTCTTTTCAGCAAGGGAGTACTGGTGCTGCGTCAGGAATTTAACAACCTCCCAGTCAAGAAGGATATGCTCCTTTTTTACAGGCTTCTTAAGCACTATGCCCTCGAGGCTCACGCACCTTGAAAGCGCGACATAGAGCTGGCCGTGTGCAAAAGTGCCGCGGCCCAGGTCTATTATCACCCTGCTGAAAGTCTTTCCCTGGCTTTTGTGGATGGTAACTGCGAACGCAGGTCTGAGCGGATACTGGGTAAAGGTTCCTACAACCTCGGAAGCGAGCTGGGAACCATCGATGAAAAACCTGTAAATGCTCCATGTATAAGGACTTATAAAGACATCTTCTCCCATATCAAGCCTGGCCTTGATAAGGATATTCCCGTCGTCATCCTTTGCCGTCCCGGTCATAACGCCTATCGTGCCGTTCACCCAGCGGCCTTGCTGGTCGTTGTTCAGCATCATGATCTGCGAGCCCTTTTTCAGCCTCAGCTCCTTTGTTGTGGGCATGTATTCATTACCGAAGTCGCCGTCTATTATGGCCCTGAATTTATGAATCTTTCCCGGAAGCTTGGCCATCTCGGTTTCGTTGATTTTATCCGCCATGTTGTTCGTGCTTGTAAGCTGGATGTAAAATTCATCTTTGGGCGCCTCGAAATCAGGCTTTAGCCTTTTATTTATTGCTGCCAGGTCTTCGTCAGTAACAGAACGGTTCCTTATGGCGTTAAGAAGCCTTATGAATTCATCGTCGTGCTGGCGGTAGACCTTTTCCAGCTCAATGAATTCCATGTCCATGGATTTAAAAGACCGGGCACAGAAAAAATAGGGGCTCTGATAGTGCAGTTTGAATATCTCTTTTTCAGTGGAAGAAACTACGGGGGGCAGCTGATAGAGGTCACCTATGAAAACCATCTGCACGCCGCCGAAAGGTTTTTTCTCATCCGGGCCGTTCAGTTTCATGAACTTTTCGATGCAGTCGAGCAGGTCAGCCCTGACCATGGATATCTCGTCGATTATAATGGTGTCGATTTTCTTGTAGATATTCCTTGAACTGACATTCTTAATTTTTTTTACCGATTTCTCAGTTACGTCGGGCCCGAAGCCGAAGAATGAATGTATGGTCTGGCCGCCTACATTTATTGCTGCAATACCGGTGGGTGCAAGCACGACATGCCTTTTGGCAGTAGTCCTCTGGAAATAATTGAGAAGGGTCGATTTGCCGGTGCCTGCCCTGCCTGTTATGAAAAGGCTTTGTTTCCTGTTCTCCATTAGCTCAATCGCCGCCCTGAACTGGGGATTGAAATCAAGACCTTTTTGTTCTGACTTTTCCGGTGTGGCTTCTTCCTCTTTTGCCATTATTGATGTTTGCCAAATGCGCTCGATATTGTCCAGTTTGTTTTCAGGTGCTATAAGGCGGTGCATATATTGCCAGGAGGTGATACATGCCCAGCCTTTTTAATGAACCCGTAAATGAAATAATCAGACGACGCTGCTCATGGAGGAGCTACACCGGTGATCCTGTAAAAGAAGACATCCTCGCGCAGCTTGATTCATTCATAAAGGGCCTTTCTTCCCCGCCGTCAGGTTCAAAGACCAGGTTTGAAATAATCACATCACCTGACAAAAAGGAAGGCATTAAAGGTACATACGGGGTTGTCAGGGGTGCCGTAACATTCATTGCAGGTGCGGTGAACGACAACCCAAGGGCTATGGAGGACTTCGGCTATCAGTTTGAAAAGATAATCCTTTTCGCGACATCTCTTAACCTTGGCACCTGCTGGCTGGGAGGCTCCTTCAAAAGGACTGTATTTGCCGAGAAAATAGCCCTTGAAGAGGGCGAGATCATACCAGCCGTATCGCCGGTAGGCTATACTGCAGGCAGACGCACTATTATAGATAATGCCTTCAGATTTATGGCAGGTTCAAAGAAACGTAAAACATTCAGCGAACTCTTTTTCATGAAATCTTTCGATGCTCCCTTGACGGAGGCCGCTGCCGGGAAATATGCAATTCCGCTCGAAATGGTCAGGCTCGGGCCTTCGGCCTCAAACAAGCAGCCCTGGCGGATGATAATAGACGGTGATGAGGTTCACCTCGTCCTCCAGAGGACTGAGAATTATGCAAAGATGCTGCCTATAGACATACAGAAGATCGATATGGGCATCGCGATGTGCCACTTTGAGTTAAGCGCGAAGGAATCAGGAATCGATGGACGATGGATAGAGGCGAATCCCGGCATCATGCTCCCCGAACTTTCCGAATACAGCGCAACCTGGGTAGCGGAGGGCTAGGTGGAGATAATCTACGGATTTAATCCAATAGAAGAGGCGCTCAGGGCGCAGAAAAGAAAATTCTTTGAAATACTTGTTGCACGCGAAGGCCATGATAAAATCTCATCGCTTGCCAGAGGCGTTTCTTTAAGCACTGTCACCCGTCATGAGCTTGACCGCATTACAGGTGTAAAGAACCACCAGGGAATAGCAGCCAGGGTATCCCCGTTCCGTTATGCAACCATTGAAGATGCGTCCGGACTCAATTTCGTTGTCCTTCTCGATTCGGTCGAAGACCCTCAGAACCTGGGCTCCATAATACGAACAGTTTATGCACTTGCAGGTGGGGCCGTCATAATTCCTGAAGACAGGGCCGCATCGGTCACACCGGCCGTGGTCAAGGCCTCGGCAGGTGCAGCTGAAAAGGCTGTCGTGGCAAAGGTCGTCAATCTCCGTAACGCAATAAAAGGGCTCAAGAAAAACGGCTTCTGGCTGATAGGCCTTGATGCCCATGCAAAAGAGCCCTTATCCGGAATTCCCGATTTTAAGAAGGTTGCAGTCGTGCTGGGAGGAGAAGATTCTGGCATCAGACCCGTCATAGCAGGAGAACTCGACTTTCTTGCTCATATCCCGATGAAAGGCCTGTTCAATTCCCTTAATGTCTCTCAGTCAACGGCTATAGCGGTTTACGAACTTGCGGTGAGGAGAGGCTAGGTCTTCTGAAGGTCCATTGAAACGACTTTCGTTACGCCGGGCACATCGAAAGTCACGCCGTAGATGATATCCGCCATCTCCATGGTGTTCTTGTTGTGCGTAACGATCAGGAACTGGGAGTCTTTTGAGAATGTACGTATAAGTCGGTTGATGCGCTCAATGTTCGCATCGTCAAGGGGAGCATCCACTTCATCCAGTATACAGAAAGGCGACGGCCTCACCTTGAAGAGGGCGAAGATGAACGATATGGCCGTAAGCGCTTTTTCTCCTTCAGACAGGAGGCTCATGACCTTGAGCTTCTTGAAGGGGGGGCAGGCGTAGATATCGACACCTGCATCCATGCCGCCTTCCTGAAGGACGATGTCGGCCTGGCCGCCTCCGAACATTGTGGTGAATATCTCCTGGAAATTCGCCCTGACCTTGGCGAATGTCGATGCAAATTCCTTCTGGCTTTCCCTCTCGATGCTGCTGATGAGTTCTCTCAAACGTTCGCTTGCAAGCATGAGGTCCTGATACTGTGCATGAAAATCGTCATATCTGGCCTGCGTCTCGTCATATGACTCTATTGAAGCGAAATTAATCTGCCCCAACACCTCAACCCTGCCCTGGAGTTTTGCAACCTCTTCCCTTGATGCCTCCATATCAAAATCTTCCGGTATAAGGGGCAGCGTCTCATCGCTGAATCTTCCCGTATAGCGTTCCATCATCATCCTTCCGGCGATTTCCTGCTCCTTTGCTTCGAGGACGAGCATGTTTCTCTTTTCTTCCAGCGAGGAAAGACCGGACTTGAGAGCCTGTTCGCGTTCGCTGATCTCTCCTGTCTCCTGGCAGAATTTCGTATATTCGGGCATGACATCTTCGAGTTCGAGCTCTTTTGTCCTGATGTCGGCCAGTGTGTTTATCACAACCTCCTCGGCATTTTCGAGCATGGATGTTATCTCTTTTTCCTTTATGGCGATTTCGGCAGCCCTCTGTCTGTCGGCTTCCATCTCCATCTGCCTTTTCCGGGACTGGAGAGTAAGCCCTTTTATCCTCTCGAGGGCTGAGGCCATATCCACCCGTAGCCTGCCGAGCTTATCCATTACTGTATTTTTTTCTTCCTGAACCCTGCCGAGTATGCTCCCGGCTTCAAGCTTTTTTTCTTCGAGCCGCTTGAGTTTTTCCTTTAGTTCGGCAAGCAGATTCTCCGCACTCTCTTTTTCCTCCCGGGCCGCTCTGATTTCGTCTTTTACGCCTGAAGTCATATCATCCCACGATTTTATGTCTTTAATAAAATCAAGGGTGCGGTTTTCATTAGTTTCTATTTTGTCAGACAGAGACTGCTTTGACATGATCTCGGACTGACGCTCTTTTTCGATATCGGACAGCTTCCCGCTCAGATTGATTATCTCCGCATTCAAAGCGGACAGCTGATCCCCTGAAGCGTATATGGTCTCCTTGTCTTTTTCCATTTCAATCTCAAGGTCGGCTTTAAGCTTGTTCTGTATCTCAATTTCGGCCCGGGCCTTTAACATTTCGGCATATTTGTCCTTTTCGGTATTGACCCTGATAACGCCGCTGGATTCAAGCACTATGCCGTCAGTGGTCAGGTAATCATGAGATCTGTGCCCCTTTTTCCAGAGCATGACTGCACTTTTGATATCCCTTACAATGTATAATCTGCGGGTAACCGCCTCGGCAATGACTTCAAAACCCTTACGGGGATTAATGAATTTTCTGAGGCTCCCGAGGACGGATTCATCCGCCGGCATTTCTCCGGCTTCTTCATTACCGATATAAGGTTTTGAGGGGATGAATCCGGGTGAAGATGTTGTACTGTTCCCCGAAACCAGAAATTCATCATGGTCTTCAATAATCATGTAATCAAGCATTTCTCCAAGGGCGCTTGCTGCATCCTCGAAACCCGCCTCGACCTTTATGGTATCGGCAACTCTCATCAGCTTTTTTCCGCCTGAATTGTCCGTTGCCTGTGGCGTAATTCCGGCAATTCGGCCAAGCATTTCTATCCTTGCATCCATTCCTGCATGAAGCTTTTCTTTTTCGGAAAGGGCCTTTCTTTTTTCTTCAATCTCATCCGAGATCAAATCTCTTTTTTTTGTTACTTTCAGTATTTCCTCATTGGCGGTCCTGATTTTATCTTCAAGTGCGTTAATCTTTACATCGTGCTTTAAGAGCATTTCTTTCTGCTCACTGATTACGGCTTTGAGTTCGATCAGATCCTCCCGCCTTTTGGATATTCCGGATGTCATGTCATTAAGACGCTGATCAAGATAGCTTATTCTCTGATCAACCAACCTTGAAACTCCCAGTTTCTCAAAAAGCTCAGAACGGCTTTTGTCATATTCCGAAGAAACAGCCGTCAGTTCGTCGGATAATTTTTCCTCCTTTTCCGTCAGTTGCTTGAGAGTGGATTCGATGGCCGCTTCTTCCAGTTGGAGCCTTGATTTTTCGTTTTCGGCAGTCTTTAATTCAATGGCCGATGCATCTGATTCAGCCATGGCGGTCTCTATTTTCGAGGAAAGTTGCAGAAGGGTTGACTGGATATCCTTCATACGCTCGGTCGATGCATCCCTTTCCGCTATGGAAAGCGCATGCCTCGCCTTCGCATCGCTGAGCGATTGATTAATTTCATCAATTCTTAGCTTCATCTTATTAAGCTTGTCTGAGTGTTTATTGAACAAGGCAGCTTCTTTTTCAGCAGCGGATCTTGAAGATTTGATCTCTTCATCGACCGAGTCCAGCTGGGCGCTGAGTTCCTGATGCTTATTAAGCACTTCTCTGATTTCACATGCCCAAAGAAGCCTTGTCAGCTCATTCATCCTGTCTTTCAGGGCCTGATATCTTCTGGCCTTTGTTGCCTGCGCCTTAAGGCTGTCCCTCTGTTTTGCAATCTCTGTAATGATATCCTTTATGCGCTCAAGATTGCCTGATGTCGTCTCAAGACGCCTTATCGCCTCGGCCCTTTTAACCCGGAACTTTCCGATTTCGGCGACCTCCTCGATCACATGTCTGATATCTTCAGGTTTGGCCAGTATCATGTCCTTGACCCTTCCCTGTTCGATTATTGCATAGCCCTGCCGGCCAAGGCCCGAATCGAGGAATAAGTCGGTGATGTCCTTCAGCCTGCACTTGAGGTTGTTAATCTCATAGATGCTTTCGCCGGACCTGAACAGTCTGCGTGAGATTGATATTGCATCGAAGCCGTCCATGGATGCGGGGAAAATTCCGCCGTCTTTTACGAACTCCAGTGTGACGCTGGCCATTGAAGAAGGGGGCACATCCCTTGTTCCCGAGAATATAACATCACCCATTGCTCCGGCGCGGAGAGCCCTGGCGGACTGTTCGCCAAGCGCCCACCTGATTGCATCAATAACATTGCTTTTCCCGCACCCGTTCGGTCCGGCTATACACGTAACCGCACCTGGAAACGTGAGCACCGTCTTTTTGCATAAGGACTTGAATCCTTTGATTTCGACCCTGGAAAGACGCACGAAATATCTTCTACCAGAGCATGGGTTTGAGGGCAAATCCAAATGTCTGTCAAATATATTACTATTATTTTCATTTATATTTGATTAAATGATTCCGATAATGTTAAATTATATCGAAATGAAACGGAGGGGCTATGATTGAAAAGCGTGCCAGCAGCAGGATTGACGTGAATTTAAGAGCCGTATTCCGCGAAGGCAAAAATGAAGCCTTCCGCACACAAATCACAAATATCAGTTCAGGCGGGCTGTTCATGAAGACACCTCAGTATCTGAAGATAGGGACGGATGTCACAGTCGATATAGACGCCGAGAACATCGGCCAAATAATATGGGTGTCCGGACATGTGGTCAGAATAGCAAAAACAGGCGTTGCAGTTGAAATTACCGATACGAATAAAACCAACTTCGAGATGTTTCTGGAAACGGAAAAACGTATGGCAGCTAGATTCAAATATTCAAAAAATATCAATTCAAAGAACAGGTTTCGCCTGACATGAAGGTCTGATTATCTTGAGCCCGCCAGATAATTAACTGCATTATCGAAAAGCAGCATGCCATCGGCCCTTTCTTTTATAATGCCGCGGGTCCAGTGCGGATGATTTGTATAGTGGGTGAATGCCTCTGGGTGAGGCATAAGTCCGAAAACGCGGCCGGATGCATCGCATATGCCGGCAATCCCGTTTACGCTCCCGTTGGGATTATGAGGGTACTCCATGGTTACATTACCTGATAAATCGGCATAGTAGAGACTGTCCAGATTTCCAGATGTGATTTCGTTCAGTGTGTCATCATTGTCTGTTATGAATTTGCCTTCCCCGTGGCGGACGGGAAGATCGAGAGTATCAAGACCTTTTGTGAATATGCACGGGCTTTTTTCATTGACCGCCATTTTCACCCACCTGTCTTCGAACCTTGCCGAATCATTGAAAGACAGAGACACCCTGCGCTTTCCGAACGGGTTGCCCGGGAGCAGCCCTGTCTTGACCAGTGCCTGGAAACCGTTGCACACGCCAAGAACTATACCGCCTCTTTCAATCAGGGTCATAATCTCATCGTACATGGTGCGGGATGTCCCTTTGATCAAGGCATGCCTTAATCTGACACTCTCGACCATTGCGCTTCCAAGGTCGTCTCCATCAAGGAATCCTCCAGGAAGGTTAAGGAAATCATAATCGGGAATGCGCACTCTTGCACTCAGAACATCGCTCAAATGCGCGATCTCGGCTTTGGCTCCGGCGAGTCTGCAGGCATGCGCCATTTCCATTTCGCAGTTTGTTCCTGATCCTGTAATTACGAGTGCTTTGATTGTTTTTGCCATGGCCCGCTAAAAATTGAGCGGCTCTTTCCATGCCGCCTTGAGTACGTCTATATCGCTGTCAACGATAATACCGCCTGAACCTTTGATTTTAAGCCTTTTGTCCGATGTTACACGGCCGATCCGTGATATATCGTCACCAAAGGCAGCCTCGACTGACTCGGAATTTTCAGGGCTGACCGTTATAATTATCCTGCTTGCAGTCTCGGAATAAAGAATCTGTGTATCAGTCAGGATTCCTTCAGTTTTAATACCGGAGATATCCGCCTCTATTCCAAGACCGCCGGCAAAGGCCTTTTCTGCAAGTGCAACGGCCAGTCCTCCGTCGGAGCAGTCGTGGGCGGAGACGATCAAGCCTTTTGTCATTGTCTCATGAAGCTTTTTGTATCTGCAAAGGGCGCTTGGCGCATCAACTCTGGGAACGGATGATCCGACGACACCAAATGAGGCCAGATACTCGCCTGCACCCAGTTCATTCTTTGTCTTTCCGAGCAGATAGATGATATCTCCCGGGTTTTTGACATCCATGGTCACAGCCTTGGTTACATCCTCGATCCTTCCTATGGCAGAAATCAGAAGAGTGGGAGGGATGGATATCTTAAGGGTTTCGTTTATATAATCGTTTTTCATGCTGTCCTTGCCCGAAACAAGAGGACAGGAAAAGGCTATCGTATAATCATAAAGCGCCCTGTTAGCCCTTACAAGCTGCGCGAGTTTGTATGTACCGTCCGGGTTTCTCGGACCCTGAACCGGGTCGCACCAGCAGAAATTGTCAAGCGCGGCCCAGTGATCGGGATCGCCGCCGGCGCAGACATAATTTCTGAGCGCTTCATCAAGGGCGTTTGCCGCCATATGATAGGTGTCAATATCCGAATATCTCGGACAAATCCCGTTCGATACCACTACGCCGTCCAAAACATCAAGAAGGGGTCTTATTACACCCGCATCGGAGGGGCCGTCGCAGGCCGCTCCGGTAAGAGGTTTAACGACCGAACCGCCCTGAACCTCGTGGTCATACTGCCTCACGACATATTCCTTGGAGCATATGTTAAGCCTGCCGAGCATTTCCCTGAGTTTTGCGTCGTGGTCCGACGGTTCTGGGATCGTGTCTTCCTGAATCTCCCGATCATCCCATATTGCCTTCAGGTCGAGCCTGGGAAGACCGTCATGCATGAAGTCCATATCGAGAAATGCCACAGTCCTGCCTTTGTATGTGCAATGGAAATAGCCCGAATCAGTAAACTCGCCGATTACTGTGGATTCCACGCCCATTTCCTCGGAAAGTGACAGAAACTCATCTACCTTCTCAGGCGGGACGGCAAGACTCATACGCTCCTGCGCTTCTGAAAGCAGTATCTCCCAGGGATTGAGGCCGGCATATTTGAGAAGAGGTTTGTCAAGTTCGATGAGACATCCGCCCGACATGCCTGACATCTCGCCGATTGACGAAGACAGTCCGCCAGCCCCGTTGTCGGTGATCGCCCTGTAGAGCCCCATATCCCGGGCACGGAGCAGAAAATCGGTCAGCTTCTTCTGCGTGATTGGATCGCCTATCTGTACTGCAGATGTTGGAGAGGCCTCATGGAGTTCTTCAGACGAAAACGTCGCACCGTGAATACCGTCTTTTCCGATCCGGCCTCCTGACATAATAATCTTGTCGCCCGGCAGTATCTCCTTTTCATGCGATGGTCTGCCTGTTACCGTTTTCGGCATTATGCCGGCAGTACCGCAATATACTAGAGGCTTGCCCAGGTAGCGGTTGTCGAATACCAGCGAACCGTTCACTGTGGGTATCCCGCTTTTGTTCCCCCCGTGTTCAACACCTTCACGCACGCCTTCAAAAATGCGCATCGGGTGGAGTATCTTGGGAGGGAGCTCCTTTGAATAGAAAGGCTCTGCAAAGCAGAAAACGTCAGTATTGAAAATAAGCTTCGCCCCAAGACCGGTCCCGAACGGGTCCCGGTTCACACCGACTATACCCGTAAGCGCTCCGCCGTATGGATCAAGAGCAGAGGGGGAATTGTGCGTTTCGACCTTATAAACCAGATGATAATCATCGGTAAAACGGATTACGCCCGCATTGTCCGTAAATATGCTTATACAGATATCATCCTTACCTTTTGACCTTCTGATTTCATCGGTTGAACCTTTTATATATGTCTTGAAAAGTGATGATATTCTCTCTTCTCTGCCGTTTTCTATGTACAGGATATCGGCATTGAATATCTTGTGTTTGCAGTGCTCGGACCATGTCTGTGCAAGGGCCTCTATTTCAACATCCGTTATCTTTTCCCCGAGGCCTGATGCGATCCTTTTTTTTATGACTTCCGGGTTCTTCATGTATGACTGGATCGCCTTCATCTCTTTGAGCGTAAGGGCCCAGGTCCTGTCCTGTGACAGCTTTATCAGGTCATTATCCGGTATATCGAGATCGATCTCATCAACTTTCGGGATATGCGTATCGACAACTTTGGGTATATAGGGTGCAATCCCTGATGCTTCAGAAGCATCAAAGACCCTGTAATTCTGAATAAGCGTATTTGCAAGGCACTCCGTTGCTATCTTCTCGGCGGTTCTGCGGTCAATGTCCGCTTTTATCAGAAAGCCTCTGGCGTAGAAAACAGGTATCTTTTTCCCGCTTATCAGTTCCAGCGCATACGCTGCACTGTGGCCGACATTGTCCGTGACGCCGGGTTTAAATCCTATCTCTATGTACCAATCGAAGTCATATTCGAGCGATTCGTCAAAGGCAACCTCCTGTATAACCGGATCACAGAAGGCCTCAATGCACCATTCTTTTTCAGCTTCACCTTCTATATTGTACAGGTCGAGGCATGTGATATGATTGATGGAAATGTCGGGCAGTGCATGGCCAATCTGTTTTTTTACCCTCTCACCACGGGCATCAAAGAGGTGAGGTTTAGGCCCGACCTCAACCCTGTGTGACACGGGTTAGCCTTTCTCTGTCGGGAATACCGTTGCGTGACCCTCAATGGTTTCCTGCAATGACTTGCATTTTACGCACAGGCTTGCAAACGGCATGGCCTTCAAACGGCCGACCGGGATGTCTTCCTCACAATTTTCGCATATGCCGTATTCCCCGTTCTCCAGTTTAAGAAGTGCCTGCTCGATCTGCTTTATCTTCTGTTTTTCCCTTGTATTAAGAAGCAGGTTGAATTCCCTTGACTGTTCAAGGTCGGCATCGTCAAAGATGTCACCGATTACCCTCTGTTCAGAGACATCGCTTGATTTTATGCGTTCTTCGAGGTCTTCAAGGAGTTCCTTTTTCATTGTAAGGAGGAGTTCCTTAATCTCCTGGAGATCTTTTGGTTTTAGCATCTCTTCCTCCGAATTTTCAAATGGAAGTTCGCAAATAAACATAATGGGACAGGCCTGTCAATATTCTTTTTTTCATTGAACCTGATCCCGTCATGTCCACTGACTTTGCAGTATAGGTTAGTAATAGTGATGAGCCTTAAAGAGTCAAGGGATTAAAATTTCGCATTCGACAAAGGTTAAATTTTCTGCAACCGGAACCTTTTCGGCGGGGGAAATTTCAACTCTGGCCAAAATGGCTTTTCTGTCCTTTTCAACCCGGATCATGCAAGGCATTCTGGTGTACGAAAAACCAAGTCAAGAATGTTGAGCTTAATGACGATATAAGTTCCATGAATGGAACAGAAAAAATTCACCCGTTGGAGATAGAGATAAAAAAGGTCGCTGTTCTGGGGGGAAGCATGGCTATCGTAGCCATTCCCGACATGTACAGGGATAAGGTTATTTCTTGCTGCCGGGATATGGACACGCATGTCTCTTACCTGGATTATGAGCTTGTTGCCATGATAGGCGCATCTGCAAATGACGCATCCGCCGCATTCATGTCGGTTCCCAAAGGGATCGCCATATATCCTCTTGATGGAAAAGACCTCTACAACCTTGTTTTTCTTGCAATAGAACGTCTCAATCAGATCGGAAATTCAAAGTGGGCGAAAAGCATGTGGGAAAGCATCAAGGAGACATCAATAGCCGAACATAAGGATGACCCGGAGATCAGGTTTGTATGCTCGACCTTTTACCAGTTCTATTCTTTCATTGCAAAAGAGGCTGGCATATCCGGTAATATAATCGATGAGATGCCTCCATTCAGCGGCGAATGCATAAAAGAGCTTCTGCCTGCCGGAATAGTAGGCAGAATTTCCAGACAGGATATCCCGGATGGCAATGGTCTGGATTCAGTGCTTGAAAGGTGGTCTTATCGTGAGAAATTCGAAACAAAAAAGAAAGCGGGCGCAAAAACCCTGAAAAGATTCAGGAATTTTGAGCAGCTCAATACACTGCCTGCAATCTCACACAAGATAATAGGCATTGCCCGTGATCCCGATGCAAGTGCATCTAAAATGGCATCGATAATAGAGAGCGATCCGGCAATAACTTCAAAGGTTCTGAAAGTTGTCAACTCTGCCTTTTACGGCTTTCACAGAAAGATTGAAAGCGTTGAGCATGCAATCGTGATACTGGGAAACAATGAGGTAATAAACCTATCTATTTCCCTGGCACTGAACAAATTTATTATGAACATTTCATCTGCAAAAGTAAAAAAACTCTGGATACACTGTCTGCTTACAGGGCATATATCCCACTGGCTGGGCGGCTTTTTAGGCTGCAAAGTGGCTGATCTTACATACACTATAGGACTGCTGCACGATATCGGCAAGATTGCCCTCATACAGCAGGAAGGATATTCAGGGGACTTTGAAAGATATTCAGATATCGACGCACTTGCCGAGGAAGAAAGCAGGTACGGCCTCAGCCATGCGGAACTTGGTGCATATATTGCCGACAGGTGGCAGCTTCCCGAGGATATAGTTGACGGCCTGAGGGCTCATCATCTGCCGGCATTTGCAGTAAACAGACCGCTCGCGGTGACCATCCATGTAGCTGATTACATAGCTCACACCGGCCGGCTAGACACTGACATGATCAATCATTACGCATCCGAATTCCTTGGACATCCGAATATACCATTAGGTCTGGACATTATTTCAAGGACGTATGAAGATATGAAGAAAAAAGCAGGAATGATACTTTCATCATAAAACATGAAGCAGGAACTGGAAAATATTCTCAGTGAAAAAATTGTGGCGCTTGAGCACGCCTATGAGCAGAAAATATCCGAACTTTCACTTCTGAAGGAACTCGGTGAAATACTTAAAATAACAAGCATATCCACGTGGGAAGACCTTTTTTCCAAACAGCTGGAAATTGTAAAGCATTATACCGGAATATACAGTATCTCGCTTATGGTCATGGATGAAAACAGGGACGAGCTTTACATAATAGGAGCATCCGAGCTGTCAGGAGCTAAAAAACACAATGCAATAAGGCTGAAAAGGGGGGAAGGGGTCGCAGGCAAAGTTGTCGAAAGCGTTCGCACGATATACCTGACTGATGTCAGCATCGACCCCATCTTTGCAGACAAAGGTACTGGTCAGGCAGGCTCGCTTGCCTGTGTTCCCATAATATCAGAAGGCAAATGCATAGGGGTCATCAATTTCCGGGACAGCAATACGGAGGCTTTCACTGTCAATGATATCCGGTTCTTCGAACTCATAGCAGACCAGATGTCCATTACGGTATCACTTGTAAAATCCTACAAGGAGGTCATAGCCCTTGAGAAAAAGCGAATAAATCTGAGCCGTTATTTCTCCAGGGGGCTTGCCGAACATCTGGTTGCCAATGAAGGACTCAACCAGCTTTCAGGCGAAATCAAGCACGTTACTGTATTGTTTGCTGATATTACCGAATTCACCCCCATGATTGAAAAGTATAATGTCAAGGATGTCGTGCAGATACTCAACAGGTATTTTGAAAGCGTCGTTCCGTGCATATTCGAATTCGGAGGCATGCTCGACAAATTTCTGGGTGACGGATTCATGGCCGTATTCGGTATTCCGTATTCTGACCAGAATGATCCGATAAGGGCCATAGAATGCGCTATGAAGATTCAACTGAAAGTCAAGGGGCTCAATGATGCATTGATAAAAGAGGGTTTTCGCCCCATAGATGTAGGTGTCGGCATCGCCTCCGGCAATGCGCTTGCGGGGAATATAGGAACGAGTGAACATATGAACTATACCGTGATAGGGGAACCCGTTAACATGGCTCAGAGGCTCGAATCGATAGCAGCCAATGGAGAAATTATTGTATCGGAATCCACGTATGATCTTGTCAGTGATTTTCCCGACAACAGCATTGTTTTTGAGACTATGCCGATGGTAAAGATAAAGGGGATTAGCAAAAATGTGTATCCTGCAAGGGTTCTGTATAAGAAAGAATAGCATTCTCATCAAATACAGATGAAAATAATAGAAATATTTCCCTCGATCCAGGGAGAAGGGCCGTGGACAGGCAGGCCGTGCACTTTTATAAGGCTCGCAGGATGCGTCAGGCCGTACTGTTCCTGGTGCGATACCCGATATGCCCTTTCGGGCGGGGAGGAAATGCCTGTCAAGGAAGTTCTGTCACGGATCAAAGAGCTTGAACGCTCCAGTGTCGTGATAACAGGGGGCGAGCCTTTCATACAGAAAGATGAAGTGGTTCTCCTGCATGAGGCCCTTGTTGAAAGTGGCTTCTCTGTTCAGTATGAGACCAGCGGAAAGGCGGGGATTCCTGATCTGAAATCGGCCTTTATCGTTCTCAGTCCGAAAAGACCGGGAAGAAAATGGCTTATAGACAAAACGGATATTAAGAAGGCAGACTGTTTCAAGTTCGTATATGATTCTGCAAAAACTGGCCGGTCAATAAGAAGGTTCATCAGGGATAACGGTATCGATGTGTCACGTGTGTACATAATGCCTGAGGGACAGACAAAGGAAGACCAGATTGCCATGATGCCGGAAGTATTCGAGTTCTGCATCAGCAACGGGTTCATGATGACACCCAGGCTACATGTACTGTGCTGGGGGGATAAAAGGGGAATATGAACATGCAGGTTAAGACAAACGAGGCGGTACTGCTTCTCTCGGGAGGGATGGATTCGGGCGTGCTCCTTGCGGTTTCCAGCGTCGAATATTCTAAAATACATGCCATCGGATTCGATTACGGATCAAGACATAATGCCCGGGAACTGGCTTTGGCAAAGGTACTTGCCGGCAAGTATGAAGCATCATTTACTTTAATTTCGCTTCCATTTGTGAATGAACTGTTCTCATCCAGCATCCTGCTCTCCGGCGGAGATGTCCCTGAAGGTTCATATGATGATACGAACATGCGCTCAACCGTTGTGCCTTTCAGAAACGGGATAATGCTGTCCGTTGCCATAGGCATGGCTGAAAACCTGGGGATAAAAGATGTTCTTATAGCCGCTCATGCAGGTGATCACCCAGTTTATCCAGACTGCAGGGAATCGTTCGTAACAGCCATGAGCAAGGCTGCAAAGGAAGGGACCTACACCGGTGTCAGGGTGATTGCACCTTTTGTGTCGATTTCAAAAGATAAAATAGCAGAAATTGGCAGGAAGGCAGATTTTGATTTCAGCCTTACATGGTCATGCTATAAAGGGGGCGATCTGCACTGCGGAAAGTGTGCGACATGCAATGAGCGGAAAAAAGCCCTGGGATTCGACAGAGGACTTGACCCGACAAGGTACATGGAATGAAGGAAATATTGCTGGGCAAAAAGATCGAAGGTAAACGCAGACGGGATGCTGGAATCTTGTACCCCGTAAAAAGGCCGGAACCCCGTGTCATGATGCATGGTTTTGACATATGGAGGGCTTATGAAATTTCCTGGCTGAACCCGAAAGGTTGTTCTGTCGCAGGTATAATGGAGCTGACATACCCTATAAAGAGCGCTAATATTGTCGAGTCGAAATCATTAAAACTGTATCTTAACGGTATGGCATTCGAGAGGTTTGATTCAAAGGATGAATTCATAACGACAATAAAAAATGACCTTCAGCCGGTCCTTGTTTCCCCCTGGATTGAGGTCAGGATTTATGAAGGTGATGATCTAGAGGCAATATTACCGTCAAAAATTGACGGCATCTGCATAGACGGCCTGGATACCGGGATATCCATTTACAAGCCCGATCCCGGGCTTTTGAAAACTTCTAATGAATGGGCCAGCCAAAGGCTTGTAAGCAATCTTCTTCACACCAACTGCCCGATTACATCCCAGCCGGACTGGGCAACCGTTGTCGTAGATTACACGGGGCCGGAAATATCTCATCATTCTCTTCTTGCCTATATCTGTTCGTTTCGTGACCATGAGGACTTTGCAGAGGCCTGCTGCGAAAAGATATTCGCCGATATAAGCGTTGCTTGCGCGCCTGAAAGGCTTGTAGTGCAGTGCCTTTACACTAGGCGCGGCGGCATAGACATCAATCCTTTAAGGTCTTCCAACGATATCAGATCGGAAGATGTCAAACCCGTAAGGCATATACGTCAATAGCGGCTATTCAAGCAACATTTTCACTACAACCCCGAGCATGATCATAATGAGGATGGCTCTGATATATGCAGGTTTAAGCCTGTGAGAGGTTTTTGCCCCGAAGAAGGCCCCTGCAATTCCCGCAGGGGCGGCAAGCAGAAGGATATCCCAGGCTACAAAACCCCTGCTGGCGTATACTGCTGTGGCAATGGTCGAGTTGACTGCAATAAAGAGCGCCGATGTGGTAAGAGACCTTCTCAGGTCGAGGTTGAACGCCTGTATGAGAATCGGCATAAGGAGTATCCCGCCGCCTATCCCGAACATGGATGAGAAGCATCCTATCAGAAACCCCAGCATTACAATATAAATGGTCCTTGGTTTAATGGAAAACCTGAGAGCTCGCATGAGTGCAGGCAGAAAGACAATTGCGGCAAAGAGTTTAGTCAAGATCTTTGCGGAGATCATTATTGAGATATGCGGGCCTGCAACAGCTCCTGCCAGACTTCCTGCAAGGAACAAGGCCATTATATCGACATAAGGGGCCCCTTTTCGCATATGGGTAACAAAAGAGCTCAAGCCGGCGGCAACGGCAAAACCGCTTGATGTGGCTATTGCCTTATGGATGTCAATATTGCCGTATACGGTCATGATCAGGGGGACAAATATGAACCCCCCGCCTATACCGACAAGACCGGCCAGAAAACCGGAAAGAAGTCCCACTATTACTGCCGACGCCATATCGGTAATATATCAGCATGAAAGGGCTTCCGCACGTATTCTTTTAATGGTTTTTCAAACGGACAAAAATTTGATATAGGTTTCTCATGAGAGTTAATGACTGGATGATCAAGAACGTGGTCACGATAGGCTCTGATTCGAGCGTGCTCCAGGCCCTGTCCCTTATGAAGAAAAAGTCAGTAAGACACCTTCCGGTTGTCGATGCAGGCAAATTTGTCGGCCTTATCACTTCGACTGATGCGAAACAGGCAATTCTTACCGGAATGCTTGAGACATTGCGCGTCGGTGATATTATGATGAAGAACCCGGTCACAGTCACACGGGAAACGACGCTCGAAGAAGCATCACGCATTATTTACGAACAGAAGGTCAGTTCTCTCCCCGTCGTCGAAAAAGGCAAGATTTTAGGTATCCTTACGATAATTGACATTCTCAAGGCCTTCATTGATCTTATGGGTGTTCTCAAGAGCGGGTCCAGAATAGATGTCATTCTCAAACAGGTAAACGGGTCTTTTGACGAGGTTGTTTCCATAATCGAGGCTAAAGGCGGTTATATAATAAGTGTCGGCATGTCCTTGAATGAAGACGACACGATCCATCACTTCAGGGTCTCGGGCGGCAATATAAAAGATATTGCCGAAGAGCTCCATCTGCTTGGCTACCGCGGTGTCAAGGTAACGGGGTAAGCGCTTTTTCTGCATCCGCAATTGTCACCCCTGATACCTCAAGCAGTTTTTTTCTGGTCTTTGTTCCCTTAATTATCTGAATTGACGACCTTGAAACGTCAAGCATCTTAGCAACAAAGCTGATTAGGGAATCATTGGCCCTGCCGTCCACGGGGGGTGAGCAGAGTTTAATATTAAGGGTATCTTCTTTGATGCCGGTAACGGAATTTTTTGAGGCGCCGGGCTGAACCCTGACCGATATAAGTATTTTCTGGCCCCTTGCCTTAAGCCATTCAGCCATATGGTTTTTCTTAAAGTCCTATTCTCATACGGGTTCCCAGCGCAATAAGGTATCCCGCCAGTGCATAATCAAGGAAATATATGACTGCAATAACAACAATCGGAGAAAAATCTATACCGCCGGCCCTGAGAAACGGGAGCTTCATCCTTACAAAGTAAAACAAAGGCTCTGTTGCCGAGCGAAGGAATCTGACGATCGGATTATAGGGATCCGGGTTCACCCATGATAACAGGGCGCCTATAATAACTATCCACATATAGACACTGAGAAGAATATGCAGAGTGTATCCCAGTCCTGTAAGAATATACCCGAGCAGCATGTGTTCCTCCGTTTTTTTAAGACTGATTCGAGATCATTGCCTTTTTTTTGTAAATGCAATTCAAGTGGTTTAATTTAATGTGCCGGTTGAACAAATCCCGGAACAAAACCATTTTATGCTAAGCGCACATACTTTCCCAAAGGGGATTATCAGTAGTATCGCTTACTACAACTGCAGTTTCCCCCTTTTGTGAATCTATACGCACCACAGTTCCGTTCACGGTCAATTGCGACTCTGCAAACTGGGCCGATATTGAGAGACCGAGAATATCGTTTACCCTTGCAGGCTTGATAAGTCTGAATATGCTGACTGATTCAAGACACATGCCTGTCAAGCTTATATCCCTGGTATAGCCTCTTCCGAACAGATTCGAACCTATTTTCACGAGTGCAAGATGCCTGACCTGTTTTCTTTGATGCTTCCTTTTTTCTGTATTGTCCGCTTCAGTTGATTCCATGCATCCCCCATTGTTTGTTGGGCCGTATGAAGCTGTTTGATATATTTATATTATAGCTGAAAACGGTATCAAAACAAGGGCGGAGTTCTATCCGGACATTTATCAGGATTCCTTTCCTTCAGCACTTTTCATCAATGGTCTTGCACCGCAGGGTCTTTTGGAATAGCCTTTTTTAAAACATATCAGGGGCATTGTTTATGCAAATCATCAGGCTGAAAAAGGGGTGCGAAAAAAGGCTTGCAAGAGGCCACAAGTGGGTGTTCAGCAACGAACTCGCCGAACCTCTTAAAACATTCTCACCCGGATGGGCCTGTATTTATTCTTATAAAAATGCCTTTCTAGGGACCGGATACATAAATCCCCACTCCCTTATCGCAATCAGGATGTTTTCAGGAAAGGAGGAAGCCCCTGACAGGGATTTTTTTTCGAGGCGTATAGCTGAAGCTTCAGAAAGGAAGAAAAAGCTGTATCCCGGCAGCAACACCTGCAGGATCATATTCGGTGAATCGGACGGACTTCCAGGCCTTATCATCGACAGGTACGGTGAGGTCTATGTCTGTCAGGCAAATACACGGTGCATGTCCGAGAATCAGGATACAATAAAGGATTGTATCATTGAACTGTTCAGCCCTGTAGCTGTAGTATTCAGAAACGATTCAAGGACGCGTCTTCTTGAAGGGTTGTCTCAGGAAAAGCACATTGCTTACGGGAATCTTCCGGAAAGAGTATCCGTCAGTATGAACGGTCTTGATTTTGATGTCGATGTCTTAAACGGCCAGAAAACAGGCCTTTTCCTTGACCAGAGGGACAACCGGGAGGCGTTGCGCAAATATGTCAGCGGCGGATCGGTTCTTGATTTTTTCTGTTATGACGGCGCCTGGGCGCTTGTAGCGAAATCGGCAGGGGCAAAAAGCGTAACCGGTATCGACAGTTCTCCCTTCGCTCTTGAGCGCGCAAAAAATAATGCATCCGTCAATAACCTCGAATGTGAATTTATAGCGGCAGAAGCCCTTGATGTCCTTAAATCACTAAACCGCAATTCTCAGGACATGATAATCCTCGACCCTCCGGCATTTGCAAAATCAAAAAAAGACCTGCCTGATGCTATGAGGGGATATATTGACATTAACCGCCGTGCGCTTCTTGCCCTTAAGCCTGGCGGAATCCTTGCGAGCTGCTCCTGCTCGTATAACATGAGTGTCGAAGATTTTCACGATGCTATCATAAAAGCTTCATTATCAGCCGGAAAGGAATTAAGACTTCTCGAATCAAGAGGTCAGGCCCTCGACCATCCGGTATTGCTGGCAATGCCCGAAACCGCATATCTCAAATGTCTGATACTTCAAGCAGTATGATGCTTAAAAAGCAAAAATTTGTTGATTTTGAAATCCTGACCGGATAATCAGCGCCCATGAACGTTAATATCATATCTTTCGTGGCAAGAAGTTCAGGGTCAGGCAAAACCCATATAATCGAACTCCTTATAACCGAACTTAAAAAACGAGGTCTTAAAGTGGCTGCGGTAAAGCATACAAGCCATATCCCGGAATTCGACATAAAAGGAAAGGACACATACAGATACCGGGAAAGTGGAGCGTCAAGAATCATGATATTTTCACCTCACGGAATGATGATGTATGAAGATTCGGAGCAGACCGTTCAGGAAATTGCCGAAAAGGCGGGAAAGGGCATGGATATAGTACTCCTGGAAGGTTATAAAAGCGGGCCCTTTCCGAAAATCGAGGTTTACAATCCCTCTGTTTACGAGCTTCCGCTTTGCAGGGAATTCGAGGGTAATTTTATCGGCATGGTGAGCGATGCCGATCCTGGCGTAGACATTCCCAGATTCGGATTCAACGATGTGGCAAAGCTTGCAGACTTTATCCTTTCATACCCTCCGATAAAGATTAAAGATGCTGGCAACGCCTGTTGAGATGTGTTAGAGGCAACCCATGTTTATTGTCAAAATCAAGGAAAACAAGGAGCAGCCGATACTTGCAGGCCATCCGTGGATTTTTGCAGGTGCGGTTGACAAGGTCGATTCGCACTCTGACAAATACATATGCCGGGTTCTGGATTCGACAGGCCGTTTTGTATGCCAGGGATTCTACAACCCATATTCCCAGATTGCAGTCAGGGTCATTACGCTGGGAAGGGAAAATATCGACAAAAAGCTGTTTGCAGCGAGGATTGAGAAGGCGATCTCATTCCGCAGACGGATAATTCCAGTGACGACAAACTGTTACAGGATCATAAATTCTGAAGGTGACAGACTGCCCGGCCTTGTTGCAGACAGGTACGGTGATGTCATTGTCGTCCAGTTCTTATGTATGGCCATGGATAAATTCAGGGATGACATCATTGACATATTCAAATCACATTATCCCGGCTATACGATTCACGAGAGGTCCGACGCCAAATCCAGGAAGGCCGAAGGTCTTGATATGCAGTCCGGCCCCATTTCGGGTACACTGCCGGAAGAGGACCTTGAAGTCCTGGAGGAAGGCAGCAGAATTTTCATTGATGTAAAGACAGGCGACAGGACAGGGTTCTATCTTGAATACAGGCCCATCAGAGCGCTTCTCAGATCAATTTCAAAAGGCAAGTCCGTGCTGGATCTTTTTTCATATACCGGCGGGTTTTCGCTCTCGGCGAGCCTTGCAGGGGCTTCAACAGTCACTTCCGTGGACAATTCCATATCGGCCCAGTCCATTTTGAAAAGAAACATGGAGGCGAATTCCATAAGTTCGTTTGTGTGGCATCATCAGAGGGAAGATGTCTCGGCATTTCTTTCAAGGGAATCTTCTCAGTACGATATCGTTATCTGCGACCCGCCACCGTTTTCCAGACTCGAAGACTACAACAGCATCTTTTCCCAGGCCATGAAAAGGGTGAAGCCCGGAGGCATGATGTTCGCCCTTACATCATACAGCCCCAGGTTTGGAATATACGAACTTATGAAAGCGATATCCAGGGCTGAGGGTTCGTGCGGACTGTCTGCAAGGATTACAGGAAAATTAAGCCAGGGACCCGACTATCCGTATCTGCCGTCTCATCCGGAAGGCGAGCATGTGCACGGTCTGATCGTCAATATCGAATAGGATTGTTATCCGAGTTTCGCATCAAGCAACCGGCCGCCTAATACATGTACATGCAGATGGGGCACAATCTGCGTACCGTCAGGGCCGGAATTTATGGCTAGACGATAGCCGCTATCGGCGATGCCTTTTATCCTGACGATTTCCCTGGCGGCTTTGACAATTGCAAACCACAGGTCTTTATCGATCTCTGAATTGAGGTTTTCAATATGGGTTTTCGGGACAATGAGTACGTGAACCTTTGCCATAGGCTGTATATCTTCGAATGCAAGCACCAGCTCGTCTTCATAAACCTTTGTGCACGGAATTTCGCCTTTAATTATCCTGCAAAAGATACAGCTCATTTGTCATTGCCTCCTGAATATGTAATCTCTTTCAACGCGGCTAGTATATCACTCTCCATTCCAGCCTGCCAGTCTGGCGAACATCCACCAAGCGGCATAGGCCTTCTGGTTTGCGTTTAGCGGCTGGGAATGGGCCGAACCGCAGTAGTACCATTCGATTCCCTCGGTATGAGATTTCTGCCAGTCCA